>JAFSFK010000099.1 GCA_017435245.1 Oscillospiraceae bacterium
GAAGCGATAAAGGTGTAGCCGGGAACGATAACTTCGTCGCCCATACCAATGCCAAGAGCTGCCAGGCAGCACATAAGGCTTCCGGTGCCGGAGCTGGTAGCAACAACGTGCTTATGACCAAGCTGCTCAGCCATTTCCTTCTCAAAGGTAGCAACCTTGCCCTGGAAACCATCGACGCCGGGAGTACCGTAACGGAACAGAGAACCAGCCTCAATAACATCCATCAATTCCTTTTTTTCTTCTGCACCAAATACATAAGAACCAGGACCGCCAGCCATAATAAATACCTCCAAAATTTAATTATAGATTAATTTTTATTGTTTCCTTAAGTCATAGCCTTAAGGGAGAACACGTTCTGTAAAGCGAGTACGCATACCATCCAAGGAACGAACAAAACCCTCTGCGTACTTCACGCCGGACTGCATACCACGGAATTCAGACAGAATTCGGATCGTATCAAAGAAACGCTCTTCGTCACCACCCAAGGAGGCATAATTTGCAGCCATCCATGCCTTCTGACTTTCCATACAGTTCAGCATTTTCATCTTTGTTTCATAGAAGTCAGTAATGTCGACATAGTCAGTAGGCTGAAAATTCATACCATTGACAGGCTCCCAATGCCAAATGGAAGGAATCACGTCATAGGGTTCTTCCTCTGTCTTCAAATGCGCAATGGGAATCATAACAGCAATATCGCAAATTATCTTTGCAGTAAGCATATGGTCCGGATTGTAGTCATGCAAGCTGTGGGTAAAAATCACATCAGCCTTACAGTGGCGTACCAGATTGATGAAAGCAAGACGAACCTCTTTGGTCTCATAGAACATTTCATCGTCATAATCCAGACAAATATACTCTGCACCGATCAGAGCAGCAGAATTAGCAGCTTCCTGCTTACGAATACGAGCAATTTCTTCCATTGAATGGACAGCAGAACCAATATTGCCGCTGGTTGCAGTCGCAATATAGACCTTATGTCCCTGAGAAGCATACTTTGCCAGAGTGCCGGCACACATAGTTTCCACATCATCCGGATGTGCACCAATCGCCAGTATGTTCATACATATACCCTCCTTTATGTTAATTGGATCGTAGGAAAATAAATAATATACTTATACGCAGGTAAGGGGTGGACAAGGTTCTTGCCCACTCCCCTATCTTAACAACAAATTATCTGCCCTTGTGCTCGACCTGAACCATAACCGCAATGAACATAATCAGGCCGACTGCAATATACTGATAGAAATCAGGAATACCCATCATAATCAGACCATTCTTCACAACAAAGATGATCAGTACAGCCAGGAATGTTTGGAGCATATTGCCATGACCGGCAACAGTGCCACCAAGAATAGCAACCGCAATGGATTCCATAGGAATTGTTGCACCGAGGAAAGCCGTTGCAGTACCCATACGGCCGGCATACAAAATACCAGAAAGAACCGCCAGAATATCACACAGGATAAAGATAGAAATCTGAACTGCAATGACATTGATACCGCAAATATGGGCACACTTCTGGTTACCGCCAACCAAGAAAATGGAACGTCCCAGTTTGGTATAGGTAAGGAACAGGTGAACGACCACATACAACACGATCATTGCAATGACAGACGTCTGAACAGAACCAAAGAAAGTCTTCTGACAGAAAGAAGTCAACGGAACGAAGCATTCTTTCATAGTCATAGAAATGGGGAAACCATCCGTAAAGATATAAATGATACCACGGTATGCAGACTGAAGTGCAAAGGTTGTAATAAAGGAGTTCATCTTCAAGTACGCAACCAACACACCGGCAAGAAGACCGCAGACAGCACCCATAATAATGGCAATGAGAACCGCTATAAGAAGAGGTACACCCGCTTGAAGCAAGAACGCAACCAACAGGCCACCAAGAGAAGCGACCATACCAACAGACAAGTCAAAATAGTCCGCCATTTTACAAACACCCTGACCGATGGAAATAATACCAACCGTGCAGGCAGTCAACAAAATACTGGACCAGTTCTGCCAACTCATAAAGTTCTTATTGAATCCGGTAAAGATTAAGGAAACAACGATCAGGATCAGCAAAAGCAACACGGGCTGCATCTGCTTCATTGTATATTTTTGTGTAATACTCTTTACACCAGTTTTATTCTTAACAGTCATAAGTACCTTCCTTTCTAACCACGCCTAATTACTTACGACGCTCAGTCTGCACCCAGATAGCAAGAATAACAATGGCACCGGTAACCAAATGCTGGTAGTAAGCAGGAACACCGATCATATTCAAACCATTCTGTAGGACAGTAACCATCATCATACCAACAAAGGTCATAATAGGATTGGTCTTGCCACCGGTCATTGCTGTGCCGCCGATGACAGAACCGGCAATTGCGTGCATAGAGTAGAAGTCACCGATAATCGGCTGTCCGGAACCGGAACGAGACGCAAACAGCATACCTGCCAGGGAAGACAGCACACCGGACATAGTAAACACGAATACGATGCCACGGTTAATGTTAATACCTGCATTTCTCGCAGCTTCCTGATTGCCACCGATAACATACAAGTCTCGGCCAAGCTTTGTATACTTCAGCAAAATGTAGAACAAGATGTAAGCAAGAATAAGAATGAACACAGCAGGAGGAATACCTACACCATCAATGCTGAAGATCTTGAACTGACCAAGCCACTTGAAATCATTGTACTTAGTCATACGGTAAGCATCACCGTTGGTGATGATCAAAATCACACCGTTCCAGATCTGCATCAGTGCAAAGGTGGAGATCCAGGCAGGGACCTTCATATATGCAGTGGTAACACCAGCGATCAGACCGGAAATCAGACCTGCTACCAAACCAATGGCAAATGCCGCATAGGTAGGTACACCCAGGTCAACGATCAGCCAGGTCCAGATGATTCCGCCCAGAGACGCAACCATACCAACGGACATATCAAAGTTACCGGTCAGAAGGCAGGAGGACTGAGCAATAGCAATCAAGCCCAGAGGGACTGCACTAACGAACAACGTAACTAAGTTAGAGGGCTTCAGGAAATACTCGGACATAATGCCAAAGAAAGCCATCATAACCACAAGTGCGATCAAAACGACGATACTCTGGCGGGTGTCCCGATTCATTTTTCTTTTTACTTTAACGATCTGCGTAGTCTCAGACATATTGACTCCCCTTTCGGATGTATAAGATGGTGAACATCTTAGTTAGAGAATGCGTATTTGATGACATCCTCTTCGGTGAGGTCATCATTCTGCATTTCAGCAGTTACCTTACCTTCACACATAACTATGATACGGTCAGAAACGCCCAGAATCTCAGGCAGCTCGGAAGAAACCATAATGATTGCTTTACCCTGCTCTGCCAACTGCCGGAGAGACGCATACACTTCAGCTTTAGCGCCGACATCGATACCACGGGTAGGTTCATCAACAATCAAAACATCACAGTCAGCCATAACCCACTTGGAAAGAACGACCTTCTGCTGGTTGCCACCAGACAGTCCACCGGCTTCCATATCATAGCCGGTCGCCTTAACACGGAAGATCTGCATACCCTTTTCCGCATATGCCTTTTCCTTCTTCAGATTCAACAGGCCCAGCTTATTCATAATCGCAGGGAAATTTGTCATGGAAAGATTCCACTTAAGGGAAGCTCTCAGCATCAGGCCTTCCTCACGGCGATTCTCAGTAGCCAAACCAATACCAGCCTTGATTGCCTTACGGGGATGGTTGATCTTGACTTCCTTACCGCCAACAAGGACTGTACCGGAATCCTTGGGATCTGCACCAAACAGACCTCGAACAAACTCAGTACGACCTGCACCAACCAGGCCATACATACCCAGAATCTCGCCCTTACGGACATACAGGTTGACATTCTGATAATCCTTACCGTGACTAAAATTCTTAACTTCCAGAGCGATTTCGTCCTGAATGTACTTGCGGTCCTTCTTCTCACCATAGAGGTTCAGACCACGTCCGATCATCATAGCAACCAGATCATCATTGGTTGTCTCGGCAGTCAACCGGCTACCAACATACTTACCGTCACGGAAGACGGAGATCTCATCAGACAACTGGAAAATCTCTTTCATTCTGTGGGTAACGTAAACAATCGCAACACCACGGTCACGCAGGTCATTGATCAACGCAAACAGGGCTTCAACCTCACTGTCGGAAAGAGAGGATGTGGGCTCATCAAATGCGATGACACGGGGTGTCTCGCCGGCAAAGGCACGCATAATCTCAATCAGCTGCCAAGCACCCATGCCCAGGTCGCCGGCGACATCGTGAATATTGATCTTCTCACCGTGCTTGCCCAACATAGCCTTAACTTCAGCAGCACGCTTATTCATCGCCTTCCAGTCCACAAAACCAAACTTGTTTTTGGGAGGATTTCCCAGGAAGATGTTTTCAGCAACCGTCAAGTGGCGGGCCATTTGCATTTCCTGAGGCACCACGTGAATACCGTACTTTTTGGCATCATCAACATTATTAACGGTAATTTCCTTACCGTCCATATAAATTGAACCGGAGTCTTTTGTATAAAGGCCGGTAATGATTTTCAAAAGTGTGGATTTGCCGGCGCCGTTCTCGCCGCAAAGTGCGTGAACTTTACCGGGCTTCAACGCAATTTGGACGTTGTCCAAAACCTTGTTGCCATAGAAGGATTTTGTAATGTTTTCCGCTTTTAAGATAATATTTTCGCTCATAATCAAACCCCGCAGTACAGACCGTTGCTATTATCAGATTCATAGCAGCAGTCAAAATAATTAATATTGCCAAGCTCAAATCGCCGGCAATCACAATCGTTGGTCATCATACAATGTTTGGCAGGTCAATCCCACCATGGAGAAACTAAAAAACTTTCACAACCGTGTTTTCACAGAGGTCCTGCATTAGAAAAGAGGGCGGGAAACCCGCCCTCTCCCTAAGGTATCTCTATTAAGAGTATACAGTTCGATCTATCAGGCAGAAATTAGCCGCCGTAGATCTCGTTGTAACGCTGCTCAGCATTGCTGCCGTCAGCAATGATCAGCTCATAGCCGGTGAATGCGGGGATGGGAGTGCCGTTCTCGAACAGGTCGATCAGGATGTTGCCCATACCAACGCCGGAAGGAGCGGAAGACAGGCAAGCGCCGTAAGAGCAAGCTGCAACAGCAGGATCGCTCATCATCAGCTTCAGGGGCTCGTCGGTGGAGAAGCAGTCAGCGAACTTAACGTTAGCCAGATCAACACCAGCTTCCTTGAACAGGGTCATAGTGGGAGTGATGGAAGCAGCGCCGCCAGCGGAGACCAGCCACTTCTCAACAGTGCCAACATTAGCCTGAACGGTGGAAGAGAACTTAGCAGCAACTTCGTCGGACAGGGAGCCGCCGCAGTCCAGCCACACAACACGGTCCTCGGGGATAGCGAAGGTCTCAACGATGCCATCGTAGAAGCCTACGTTACGCAGGTGAATAGCCTCAACTGCGGGAGAATCCTGCAGAACGAACAGGAAGTTGCTGTAGTCTTCAGCAACGCCGTCCATGAAGCCCTCTTCCTGCATCTTGGAAGCAACGTACTTGCCCAGCTCATTGTGCAGGTAGTAGTCGTCCAGACCGTAGTGGGGAGAGAAGAAACCGTAAGCGTCAGCGCCGGGGTCATCAGTGGTCAGGTAAGCAATGCCAGCCTCCTGCAGCATAGCGATAGCATCGGGCAGCAGAGCGGTGTTGACGGGAGTCATAACGACAGCGTCAAAGTCCTGGTTGATGATGTTCTGGATGCCGTCCAGCCATGCCTGCTCGTCAGAGTTAGCATCGATGTACAGGTACTCGCAGCCAGCAGCTTCAACGGTCTCGCCCAGGGACTCAGCCTTGGGGGTGAACCATGCGCCGGAGAACTTGCAGACGAAAGCAACCTTCAGCTTGCCGTCAGCATTGAAGTCCTTGTAGTTGGGGTAGTTGGAGTAGTACCACTTGCCGGTGGAATCAGAGTAGCCGTAGCCAGTCAGATCGTCAGCGACCAGAGTGCCAGCCTCGGCAGCGGCCCAAGCCTCTTCCTCAGTCATAGCAGCAGCGGGAGCTTCCTCGCCACCCTCTTCGGGAGCTTCTTCAACAGGAGCCTCTTCGACAGGAGCTTCTTCAACAGGAGCCTCTTCGACAGGAGCCTTTTCGCCACAGGCGGCCAGGGCCAGAACCATAACCAGAGCCAGCAGCAATGCGATAAGCTTTTTCATTTTTGTTCCTCCATTTTTTTAATTTATGTCGAAGCGTCCAACAGGACGCATTCAACCAAATAAGTATGCGGTGAAATTAATTTCAATCGCAACATATCTTAAAATATGATATAAATATAATAATTGAAGTGCTAGTACATTTCAATTGATTTCATTTACAAAAATATTACGTCAATTTTGTGAAATGTCACAATCGCCCAATATAGGCAAACATCCTATTGTCTTACAAAATTACACTTAATTGTTTGTTATAGGCAGTGAAAAAACGAAATCTGCAAATTATTTATATAATATCCGGGCAATTACTGCCACATTTCATCTATCACCTAGCAGCACGACAATCTTGCGATTTACGCCATGGAGTATGTTTTTGATCATATATTACCTATAAATTATAATGTATATTTCTCCATATCCGTCATTTTTCTCAAGTTAAAAACTATCTACTAAAAGGCAAAATCGCAAAATATTAAACGGGCCACATTACCAGGTAGTTGAAAGTCTTACCTTTTAAGCGAAAAAATGGATCACTTAAATTATTGAGATCACGAGAGTGTTGCCACCCACGTTTAACGATTTAAACCATTCAGATCACACCGTCGCCAAATACAAAGACCACCCATTGGGTGGCTGTCTTCCTGCTTAATTGGGTGAAGGAGGGATTTGTCTGCATTTTCGCCTATGGCTAAAATTATGTAGCCACCAGTTTTTGAACTGGTGGCAGCAATATGCCACCTGCATATTGCGATTTAGATCTTTCAAATCCCGCCCTTGCCAAATAAAAAGACCACCCATTGGGTGGCTGTCTTCTTGCTTAACTGGGAGAAGGAGGGATTTGTCTGCATTTTCGCTTATGGCGAAAATTAATGTAGCCACCAGTTTTTGAACTGGTGGCAGCAATATACCACCGACATATTGC
>JAFSFK010000100.1 GCA_017435245.1 Oscillospiraceae bacterium
CGAGCCTTGGTTTCCTTCAGACCGCCGATCCAGCCGGATACACGGTAGTAGGTCTTCTGCTCCAGCTTCTTGCCGGTCAGAATAGCCTTGTCGGTGTTGATGATGATGACATAGTCACCGCAGTCAACGTTGGGAGTGAAATCGACCTTGTGCTTGCCACGCAGGATGTTAGCAGCGATGACAGCGGTACGGCCCAGGGGCTTGCCAGCGGCATCGATAACATACCACTTGCGATCCAGGGTCTCCGTTTTCAGCAGAGTAGTGGACATTATGCGTTCCTCCAATTAGGTTAAAATATTTTGACAAACTTACATTGACGCAGTACAATGACTGCGAAAGCTTTTGAATCTTAGCACACCGAAAATTAAATGTCAACAGCTTTTTTTAGAAAATTTACGAAAAATATAATAAACTTTAAAAAGCTCGAAAATACTCTCAGAATCTCTTGAATACTCACAACCTATTTTTCTTAAAAACGGAGGAAAATCCAACGATGCAGAAAATGATCGGCTTGGTGCGCCGCTGTGTGGAAGACTATAATATGATAAGTGCCGGTGACCGGATCGGTATTGGCGTATCCGGCGGCAAGGATTCGCTGGCGCTTTTGGTGTTTTTGGCAGAGCTGCGCAAGTATAACCATAATCCCTTTGCGGTAGAGGCGATTACCATCGATATGGGGCTGGGAATGGACTATAGCGGTATTGCAAAGCTATGCGAGGAACTGGAAGTGCCGTTCAATCTTATTAAAACGGAGATCGGACCGATTATCTTTGATCACCGTAAAGAAAAGAACCCATGCTCAATGTGCGCCAAGATGCGCCGGGGCGCATTAAATCAGGCCATTCTTGACCGGGAGATGAACAAGCTGGCCCTGGGTCACCATTATGACGATGCGGTGGAGACTTTTGTGATGTCTCTGATCTACGAAGGCCGGATCAGCTGCTTCCAGCCGGTGACGGATCTGGACCGTACCGGCATCATTCAAATTCGGCCTATGCTTTATATCCACGAAAAGACCATCGACAGTTTTGTGACCCGGAAAGAACTGCCGGTGCTGACCAACCGCTGCCCTGTGGATAAGTATACCAAGCGGGAGGAGATCAAAAAGCTGGTCTATGACCTGAGCGCCACCTATCCCGATTTAAAGGAGCGGATCTTCGGCGCAATGCAGCGGCTGCCTCTGCCTGAATGGGAACCCAAAGGACGCTACAAGCGGCCAAAAGAGCAATGTTAATTTGCGTTGCTAGCTTTTTTGTACTATGTTTGTTAGATTGTAGCTATACCAAAGGGAGGTATTGCTATGCTGAATGATAACATTAAAATACTGCGAAAGAATAAAGGTCTTACACAGGAAGAATTGTCGATCCGGCTCAATGTGGTAAGGCAGACAGTTTCCAAATGGGAAAAGGGATTGTCGGTGCCCGATGCAGTTATGCTGCAAAGAATTGCAGATGTGTTAGATGTTTCGGTCAATCAGCTTCTGGGTTCGGTGGCAGTATCCGAAAAAGAGAACGATGCAATCGTGGAACAACTTGCTAGAATCAACGAACAACTTGCTGTCAAGAATCGTCGCAGCAGACGAATCTGGAAGATCATTGCTTGGGCATTGATTGGAATAGTAGGACTCTATATGGTATTACTTATTCTCAGCTTCACAGCCTTTACTGCCTATCGATTTGAAGTGCCAGCAATTGAAACTACAGTTGTTGTGGAAGAACAGCTTGTGCCGTAAAATAGTATGAAACCACCAATATTGGAAATACTGTTTCCAAGAGGTGGTAAAAATGGTAAAAGGTATTTCCCGGCAGGTGATCGTGGTGCACAGCCCGGAACCAAAGCTGTTTGAGCAGGCGATCTTTATCCTCAATGATGAGGCTGTGAAAAAAGGTGTCACGGAGGACACACTTCTGAAAGAGGCAAAAAAACTGATGGCAGCTCCGGAAAAGAACCGGTATTTCTGGAGGGGAGCATTGTGGGCAGGCAGTGGCGCACTGGCTACCGGCGCTCTCTGGCTGCTGACGGTTTTGCTTTGACTTTGGAGTATCCTCGTGTTATAATCCCAAATATCACGAAAAGAAAGAGAATTGCCAATGCGTATCGGGAATATCGAAGTAAATAATCCCCTCATTCTCGGCCCCATGGCAGGTGTTACCGACTGGGCATTCCGTACCATTTGTGCGGAATTGGGTGCAAATATCACCGTCACCGAGATGGTGTCCTCCCGGGCGCTGGTGTACAGGGACAAGAAAAGCGCCGCCCTGCTTCGTAAGAACGAGGGCAGCGTTTGCGGTGCCCAGATCTTTGGCAACGACCCGGAGATCATGGCACAGGGCGCACAGCTTGCCATGGAAATTTCCGGCGCTGACTTTCTGGATATCAATATGGGCTGTCCTATGCCCAAGATCGCCAATTCCGGTGACGGCTGCGGACTGATGCGCACCCCGGAGCTTGCCCAAAGGATCGTGGAATCTGTGGTAAAAGCTGTGGACGTACCGGTGACGGTGAAGTGCCGTTTAGGTTGGGATAAGGGCAGTATCAATGTACTGGAGTTTACCCAGCGGATGGAAGATGCCGGTGCGGCAATGCTGTGCGTTCACGGCAGGACCCGCAGTATGCTCTACACCGGAAAAGCGGACTGGGATACCATTGCAAAGGTCAAACAGCAGCGCAGTATCCCTGTGATCGCCAACGGCGATATCGACAGCGCAGAAGCGGCTGTGCGCTGCAAAAAATGGACGGGTGCTGATGGCGTGATGATCGGCAGAGCCACCTTTGGCAACCCATGGATCTTCCGGCAGAGCAAAGCTGCCCTTGGGGGAGAAGAAGTCCCGGAACGACCTGTGCTTTCCAAACGTGTGGATGTTGCGGTGCGGCAATTTGAGCTTGCTTTTGAAGATAAAGGTGAGCATATCGCCTGTCTGGAAGCCAGGAAGCACTTTGCCTGGTACTTACGGGGCGTGGCCTACGCCAATTATTATAAGGAGCAGATTTCCGGCATCAAAAGTATGGAGGATATCTACCGGATCGCCGAGGGTATCCGCCGGGACCTCCAATAATTACAAGTCATATTTTTTCCGCTGTTTCGCAAGCTAACCGGGAGGTGATGGTGTGAAACGGCGGATTTTTATTATAGTATTATTGTGCTTTATGCTGGCAGTTCCTGTCCGGGCAGAGCCCATCCGTTGGGTGGATTTCAAAGTGCCTTATGAATCACTAAAGTATGCCATGGATGTGGATATCGCTACCTCCGAGCAGGAAAAGCATATCAGCTGGATCGACACTCTTTCTCTGGCGGCCTGCCGTACCGGGGGCAAATGCGGTTTAACATCCGTAAAAAAAGCGGTGCAGCAGGTGAAAGGCGATCAAAGCCCGGAAGAGCTTCTGGGCGAGCTATATAAATATTATACCTATTATTATAATTCCTTTGATGCTGCCCTGGGCGGACTTTTGGGCAGCTACGCCATACAGACCGATGGCCAGTGGAAGTCTGCCTATGGTCTAAAAGCCTTTTCGCCCATTGCCGCCGGTTACGGCTACAGCCATTGTGATGACTTTGGAAATGCCCGTTCCTTCGGTTTTGCCAGAAAACACTTGGGCCACGATATGATGGGAAGTCAGGGGACACCCATCGTGGCGGTGGAAGGTGGCGTGGTGGAAGCCATGGGCTGGAACCGCTACGGCGGCTGGCGCATCGGTATCCGCTCCTTTGACAGCAGGCGCTATTATTACTATGCCCACCTGCAAAAGGACCACCCATTTGCTGAGAATCTAGAGGTAGGGGACATTGTTCAGGCTGGGGATATCATTGGATTTATGGGCAGAACCGGGTATTCTGACAAGGAAAACACCAACAATATTGAAACAGTTCACCTGCACTTTGGTATGCAGCTTATTTTCGATGAAAGCCAGAAAGAGTGTTTAAGCGAGATCTGGATCGATGTGTATGATATCGTCCGACTGCTTCATAGCCACCGCAGCAGCGTAAGAAAGACCGACAGCGGTTGGCAGCGGGTGTATCCTTTCGTGGATTTGGATATTCAGAGCCTGTCATGACGTGGTATTTTTGGTTAGATTTTGTCCGGGAAAAATGCGGCACGGGGTTTGACAAATAATACCCTCTGTGGTATACTTACCCAGATAGATTGAACACAGGAGGAACACCCCATGATGAGCGCAAAAATGAAGATGAAAAGTGTTTGTTGCTGCGTTAATGATATTATTTCCTCCGGCGCTCCCGTTCAGGAGGCTTTGTTTCCTTTTGACGAATCCCGATATGCTGTTTTTCCCGGCTTTTGTGATGTGCATGTGCATTTCCGTGAGCCGGGTTTTTCTTATAAGGAGACCATTGCTACGGGTTCTGGGGCATCTGCTGCCGGTGGTTACACCGCAGTGTGCACCATGCCCAACCTGAACCCTGTGCCGGATAGTGTTGAAAATTTAAATTTGCAGCTTAAGCTGATCGAACAGCAGGCTGTGATCCACGTCTATCCCTACGGCGCCATTACCGTGGGTGAGAAAGGACAGACCCTTGCGGACATGGAAGGTATGGCACCCAATGTGATCGGCTTTTCCGACGACGGTCGTGGTGTCCAGAGCGATGAGATGATGCGCTCTGCTATGCTCCGGGCAAAGGCACTGGGCAAAATGATCGTCGCCCATTGCGAGGTCAATGACCTGCTCCGTGGCGGCTATATCCACGACGGTGAATACGCCAAAGCCCACGGTCATAAGGGGATCTGCAGCGCCAGCGAGTATGAGCAGATCGCAAGAGATTTGAAATTGGTGGAAGAGATCGGCTGTAAATACCACGTCTGCCATATTTCCACAAAGGAAAGTGTGGATATCATCCGCAAAGCCAAGGCAAGAGGGGTGGACGTGACCTGTGAAACAGGACCTCACTACCTGGTGATGGACGATAGCTTCCTGCAGGAGGACGGACGGTTCAAGATGAACCCGCCCCTGCGCAGCGCAGAGGATCGCAAGGCTTTGGTAGAGGGCCTGCTGGACGGCACCATCGATATGATCGCCACCGACCATGCACCCCACAGCGCCGAGGAAAAGGGTAAAGGGCTTGCAGGCTCCGCTTTTGGCGTGGTTGGTATTGAGACCGCCTTCCCGGTGCTGTATACCCACCTTGTAAAGCCGGGCATCATGACCTTGGAAAAGCTTATTGATGTGCTGGCGATCAAGCCCCGGGAGCGCTTCGGTATCCCTATGGGCAATGACTTCACAGTCTGGGATCTGGAAAAGGAATTTACCGTTGACCCGGCAAAGTTCCTCTCCAAGGGCAAGGCCACACCCTTTGAAGGATGGCCCCTGACAGGCGTGTGTATGTGCACCGTCTGCGACGGTAAGATCGTTTATAAAAATAATGAAGATAGATAAGAATCAGGAGGAACTGTGTTATGGCAAAGAGAACGGACATTAAGAAGATTTTGATTATCGGCTCCGGTCC
>JAFSFK010000101.1 GCA_017435245.1 Oscillospiraceae bacterium
CCGGCGTCCTGTGCTGCCTGCATTCGTTCGGCCCAGTAGCTTTCTACAGAAGAAGCGGGGAAAAGGGGAGATTCTTGGGCGCATACCCAGCCGCCCAGACCTTTCCAACCGTTTTGGCGAATGCGATCGGACAGGTGCTTCAGTGGAAAATGGTGGCTTGCGGCCTCAGGGAATTTTTCCGGATCCAGCTGCAAAGAGCCGTAATAAGCGGAATTTCCATCCAAAGGGACATCCCAGCTGTCATCCATAATCAAAAACAGATCTTTTCTTGCCTCTGGGTGAAAATAAGCCCAGCCATAAGGCTTTTCCGGGGCAAATAGGGCATTCTCACCGATACATCTGCGCTGACCTGCCGGTTTTCCGTCACTGGTGGCATAAAGCTGCGTCTGCCACGTGCAATAATAATCCGGTGAGGGATTGACGATATCCGGAACAAGGTTGATATTTGTCTTGATCATATGTAAATTCTCCTGCTTTTTATATTTCCAAAGTCCTATAACAGGTGCGGTATTTCAATATTTAAGTATATCAAATTAAGTGGTGAATTTCAAGGAAAAATATGGAAAACCATTACAAAAAATGGCATAAAGGAAAAGAATAAGGGACAATTGGTGAAGGCAAAGAATGTGCAAAAATTCTACGAATAAAGACCGACTTTATTGTAAATATTCTTGACAATATTTGTGTTGCCCATTTACAGAAAATCTAATAATCAGGAAACCGGATCAGCCTGACAAATGCTGATCCGGTTTTCCTTATACGGTAATCACTGCTATGTATTGCACGGTTTGGATATGACCCATAGCAATACGGTTATGGCGGGTGAAATTCATCGAAAGAAATATGATTGCATTTTTCGGAAACAGTTGAAATAATTGGAAAACAGTAATTTGTTGATAAAATAGTTTGTGCCGCACCGGATTTTTCGGCGCTGCACAGGTGCATCGGATGTACAGTGCCGCCAAAATAACCTTTACACTATCGCTGTAATCTGTTAGAATAAAAGCAGGATAAATGGTGTAAACACAGATATCCGAAATCTTCAGAAAAGAGAATAAGAGTATGAAAAAAATAATATTGGATGGCGTATGGGAGGGTTTGCGCAGCAGCAATGGCAGCACCTTTCCTGCCACAGTGCCGGGATGTGTCCATACGGATCTGATGAAAAACGGTCAGCTTCCTATCGACATTTATTGGCGTGATACGGCCGAGCAGGTACAGTGGATCGAAAATGAAGACTGGGTCTATACCAAGCACTTCACAGTGGATGTCCTTGAAGATGGGGCAACACTGGTATTTGAGTGTCTGGACACCTATGCGGATATCTACCTGAATGAGCAGCAGGTGGGGTCTGCGGAGAATATGTTTATCACCCACCGTTTTCCGGTGGATGGCATATTGCGGCAGGGAGAGAATACCCTGCGTGTGGTGTTCCATTCTCCCGCAAAGCGGGTAGAGGGCACGCCGGACAGATCGGCGGCATTTTCCAAAGGCCGATTGTATACCCGCCGGATGCAATGCACTTACTGCTGGGACTGGACGATGCGCTTTGTAACCTGCGGCATCTCCAAGAGCTGTTATCTGGAGTTTGATAACGCTCCCAGAGCTGCCGATACCTACATATACACCGAGCAGGTGGACGAATTCGGGGCGCAGCTGGTGTGCGATACCCGTTTTGTCCACTACGAAAAGGGTCTGACCTATACCGTTACGCTGACCGATCCGCAGGGGAATGTGGTGCATACCAATACCCGCTATTGTGAGGAAAGCTGGCATCGGGAGTACATCACCGTGGAAAATCCCCAGCTTTGGTATCCTGTGGGCTACGGTGAACAGCCGCTTTATACTTTGAAAATTACCTGCGGACAGGAAATTTTGCAGCATACAATCGGCATCCGTACCGTGAAGATCCTGCAGCTTGCTGATAAACCCGGCACGGAAAGCTATGAACTGTGCCGCAATCTGCAAGCCACTGCCTCCGGCAAGGAGTGGGACTTTAATGCGCATTATTCCTGCTTTATTCCGGTGATCAACGGCAAGCGGATCTTCTGCAAGGGTGCGGATTGGGCGCCCTGTGAACCCTTTGTTTCCGAAGTGAAAAATGAAAAAATCACAAACATTCTGGAGCTTTCCGTCCAAATGGGTCTGAATATGATCCGTGTCTGGGGCGGCGGTATGTTTGAAAGTGCGCATTTTTATTCCGAGTGTGACCGGCTGGGCATTCTGGTCAGTCAGGACTTTTTGATGGCCTGCGGCGATTATCCGGAGGAAGAGGAATGGTTTAGCCAGGCACTCCGGAAAGAAGCGGAATTTGCGGCGCTTTCTCTGCGCAATCACCCCAGTTTGGTATGGTGGAGCGGCGATAACGAAAATGCGGTGGGCGGCAACGAGCAGATGCCGGAATACTGGGGCAGAACGGCTGCGCTGAAAGCCATTGGACCGGTACTCAAAGAGATGGATCCTGCCCGGATCTTCCTGCCCTCCAGCCCCTATGGCGGTGACCGGTATGCCTCTAAAACGGTGGGAACCACCCATAATACCCAGTTCTTGGGCAGCTTCTTTGCCTTTTTGGAGAAAGAGGATCTTTCGGATTACAAGGATGAGTATAAGCAGTACTTAGCCCGGTTCATAGCGGAGGAGCCGTCTATGGGTGCGGTCAGCACAGTTTCTCTGCGCCGTATGATGGAGGAATCGGATATTTACGGAGCAGAGGATATGCTTCTGTATCATACCCAGGGCAACCCGGTTCTCCTCAGAGAGCTTTACGAATACGAAAAGCTCTTTGCGGAAAAGGTGTTGGGCTTATTCAAAAACGGAGAAGATCGGCTGTTCAAGCTGCAGTATATCCAGTATGAATGGGTGCGGATCTCCTTGGAACAGGCTCGCAGAAACCTATGGTTTAACAGCGGCATTTTGTACTGGATGCTGGCAGACTGCTGGCCTGCGGCTTCCGGCTGGGCGCTGATCGATTACTACGGTCTTCCC
>JAFSFK010000102.1 GCA_017435245.1 Oscillospiraceae bacterium
AACTTTGATAGCATTCAGCGCACCACCCGCAAGAAGCTGCCCTTCGGCGTCTGCCAGGTGGGTAAGGCCTTCCGTAACGAGATCACCCCCGGCAACTTCACCTTCCGTACCCGTGAGTTCGAGCAGATGGAGTGCGAGTTCTTCTGCAAGCCCGGTACCGATCTGGAGTGGTTCGCCTACTGGAAGGATTTTTGCAAGAACTGGCTGATCAGCCTGGGCATCAAGGAAGACAGCCTGCGTCTGCGTGACCACGATCCTGCGGAGCTGGCATTCTACTCCCGTGCTACCACCGATATCGAGTATCAGTTCCCCTTCGGCTCCGGCTGGGGCGAGCTGTGGGGCATTGCTGACCGTACCAACTACGACCTGGGCCGCCATCAGGAGGCCTCCGGCAAGACCCTGGAGTACTACGATCAGGAGGCAAACGAGCACTACATCCCCTATGTTATCGAGCCTTCTCTGGGCTGCGACCGTGTGGCACTGGCCTTCCTGTGCGAAGCTTATGATGAAGAGGTTGTGGGCGAGGATAAGAAGGGCAATCCCGATATCCGTACCGTGCTGCACCTGCACCCTGCACTGGCACCCTTCAAGGCTGCTGTGCTGCCCCTTTCCAAGAAGCTCAGCCCCAAAGCTGAGGAGATCTACGCCGAGCTGCGTAAGTACTTCATGGTGGACTTTGACGATGCCGGTTCCATCGGTAAGCGCTACCGCCGTGAGGACGAGATCGGCACTCCTCTGTGTATCACCGTGGACTTCCAGACCGTTGGTGACGAGGACACTCCCGCTGACAACTGCGTTACCGTCCGTGACCGTGACACCATGGAGCAGGTCCGTATCCCCATCAGCGAGCTGAAGGAGTATATCGAGAAGAAGTGCTACTTCTAAGCAATGAACGGGAGCCTCCCCGGAGGCTCCCGACCCTTATATTCTGGTGAAGGAGGAACTGGTATGTTCAACGAAGCATACGAGGCAAACTTCGTGGAAATAAGCCGGCAGGTGCTGCGGCAGAATGCCAAAGCGGTGACAGACTATGTAAAGGTGCCGGTCATCGGCGTGGTCAAGTTCGATGGCTACGGTATGGGCATCGCAGAAGCTGCCCGTGCCTGGCAAAGTGCCGGCGTAACTATGTTTGCGGTGTCGGAAAGCTGGGAGGCGCTGGCTTTGCGCCGGGAGGGCTTCACGGAGGATATTCTGCTGATGGCACCGGTTGCCGACCGTGATGTGCTGACCCAGCTGCTGGAGAATAATATCATCCTGACGGTGAGCAATCTGGATAACGCCTGGTTTTATCAGCTTGGCTGCGGTGACTGCACTCCCAGGGTCCACGTGAAGGTGGATACGGGTATGGGACGCTTTGGTATCCGCTGGACGGATGAGCAGCAGCTGCAGGCGATCTATGAGTTGGATAAACTACGATTCGAGGGAATCTTTTCCCATTTTGGGAAATCCTTTGAAAAGACTTACAAATTGACTGCCCGGCAGCTGGAACGTTTTCAGACCGCAATAAATTTCCTGACGGGCAAGGGGATCGATGTGGGTATGCGCCATATTGCCAACAGCTGTGCTGCGCTGCGATTCCCTGAAACCTGGCTGGATGCGGTGCGTGTGGGTTCCGCACTGGTGGCAGGACTTCTGGCACCGGTTCCGGTGACCTTGACTACGCCCCATAGCTGTAAGGCCCGGGTGGTATCTATGAAGCAGCTGAAGAAGGGGGATACCCTGGGATATGCTTCCGTCTGCAAGGCGAAAAAGGATATGATCGCTGTTGTGGCAGCAGTGGGCTTCAATATGGGCTTTGGTATGACCGGTGCTCCGGATCCCTATCCGCTGCGGGATTTTGCTTCGTATATGTACCATCTGGTGCAGCGTTATCTGCACCCGCCCAAAGCTAAGTTTGGGGACAGGCAGCTGCCGATGGTGGGTCGTGTGGGAAGTATGTACACCCTCTTTGATGCCACAGGCGTGGATATCAAACCAGGCGACAGTGTGGCGGTCTATACCCCAGTGCTTCAGTGTACCGGCAAACGGATCTATATCGACGAATAAGCGTACCGCCCCGGGAATCTCCCGGGGCGGTTTTATACTATATAATCAATAATGTATAATTCTCCCTGCTGCGGGCAATACTGTAAAACAAAGTCCAGTTTATCGAGCAGTCTTCAATAGAACTTGTAGGGGCGATTATCAATCGCCCGCCCAATTATTTGTGTGCAAATAATTGGGATTTCCGGAGGAAATCATATATTATCACCTGTCGGTGATGGGATTTTGTTTTACAAA
>JAFSFK010000103.1 GCA_017435245.1 Oscillospiraceae bacterium
ACACCCTCACGGACCCACAGCTTCAGCTCCAGCATATCCTCAGAAAGCTCATATTCGCAGACCAGAGGATAGATTTCGCCATCCTCGCCACGAACCAGGCAGCTCTCAAAGTTGTTGTTTGCCCACATATAGGTAGTCCAGGATGCCTGACCATAGGGGTCAAAGGTGGGAGACAGCTCGTACCAGCTGTAAGTAACATAGCCGCCGTACTGGGGCTCACCGGCCACTGCTTCGCCGCCCTCGTTGGGGGTATCCGCAGTTTCGCCCTCCACAGGGGCTTCCTCCACAGGCGTATCATTTCCGCCGCCGCAGCCGGCCAGAATGCCGACTACCATAACCATTGCCAGCAGCAGTGCCAGCAGTCTTGTCATAGAATTTTTCATAACTAGGCTCCTTTTTCTTATTCATCGAGCAGATGGCAGCTGACACAGTGACCGTTTCCAAGGTCGGTGACCTTCGGTTCCTGACAGGCACAACGCTCGGTTGCATACTTACAACGGGTGCGGAACACGCAGCCGGAGGGGGGATCCACAGGACTGGGGATGTCACCCTCCAGAATGATCCGCTTGCTCTCGTCCTTCTCACCGCTGACCTTGGGCACAGCAGACAGCAGCGCCTGGGTGTAGGGGTGGCGAGGATCATTGAAAATGTCTTCCTTTGTTCCGATCTCCACGATCTTGCCCAGGTACATAATGGCCACCCGGTCACAGATATACTCAATAACAGACATATCGTGGGAAACGAAGATATAGGTGAGCTTGCGCTCCTCCTGCAGCTCCTTCAGCAGGTTCAGAACCTGGGCACGGACGGAAACGTCCAGTGCGGAGACAGGCTCGTCACACATCACAAGCTTGGGATCGGTGGCCAAGGCACTTGCGATGGCGATTCTCTGGCGCTGACCGCCGGAGAATTCGTGGGGATAGCGATTCACATACTCCTGGCTGATACTGACAGATTCCAGAAGATCCCGAACCTTCTGCTGCCGCTCCTCCTTGCCGGCACACAGCTTATTGACGATCAGCGGCTCCTCAATGAGCTGGGTGACCGTCCAGCGACCGTCCAGAGATGCGTAGGGGTCCTGGAAAATGATCTGCATATCCTTACGAATGGGGCGCAGCTGCTTCTGCTTTGCCTTGGCGATCTCCTGTCCGTCAAAGACCACACTTCCATCGGTTGGATCCAGCAAACGCAGACAGGAGCGGATCAGCGTAGACTTTCCGCAGCCGGATTCACCGGCAATACCCAAAGTTTCGCCCTCGTACAGGTCAAAGCTCACGTCATTGACAGCCTTAACATATTTCTTCTTCTCGAAGATCATCGTGTTCACAGGGAACCACTGTTTCAGATTTCTGACCTTCAAAAGAATCTTCTTTTCAGCATCCATATCACTTCACCTCCGTATTCTGATAGCGGAAGCAGCGGACACTGTGACCGTTACCCACATCGTACAGCTCCGGCTTATTGGCAATGCACTGCTCACAGGCGTGCTCGCACCGGGGGCTGAATACACAGCCGCTGGGGAACTTACCGGCGGGAGGTACCATACCGGGGATGGTGGGAAGCCGGTCCTTCACACCGCTCTGGGGCAGGGTGCTCAGCAGGCCGTTGGTGTAAGGATGGCAGGGGTTTGCAAAGAGCTCCTCCACCTTGGCAGTCTCCACGATCTCGCCGCAGTACATAATAACCACCCGGTCACAGATCTCCCGGATAACACCCAGATCGTGGGTAATAAACATAATAGCAGTTCCGAACTCTTTTTGCAAGTTGCGCATCAGATCCAGCACCTGCGCCTGGATGGTAACGTCCAGTGCGGTGGTGGGCTCATCAGCAACCAGCAGTTCGGGCCGGCAGCTTAGGGCCATTGCGATCATCACTCTCTGGCGCATACCGCCGGAAAGCTGGAAGGGAAATTCCTTTGCCCGCTGCTCAGGCAGGGGGATCCGGACAGCATCCAGCATCTCGATGGCCTTTTTCTTGGCTTCCTCTTTGCTCAGACCCTGGTGCAGCCGGAACACCTCCTCCAGCTGATAGCCCACCTTGAACAGGGGGTTCAGGCTGGTCATAGGCTCCTGGAAGATCATTGCGATCTTGTTGCCACGGATCTTCTGCATCTTGGACATGGGCAGCTCCAGCAGGTTTTCCCCCTGGAACTCGATGGTACCCTGGATCCGTGCGGGAGGAGTCTTTAAAAGCCGCAGCACAGAAAGAGAAGTAACGGACTTGCCACAGCCGGATTCACCGGCAATGCCCAGGGTCTCGCCTTTATAGACTTCAAAATTTACGTTGTTCAGGATCTGGGGAGAACTGAAGTCACCGTCGAACCAGAGGTTCAGATCCTTAACAGACAATACTTTTTCTTTGTTTTCCATCATCTGCACCTCCTTAATGGGTCTTGGGATCCAGCAGGTCACGCAGACCGTCGCCCAGCATAGAGAATCCGAAGTTGGTGATGGCCAGAGCGATCATGGGATAGAACACCAGATAGGGGTAGAGCATCAACTGTACCTGTCCGGCAGAGATCAACGTACCCCAGTTGGGAACACCGGAGGGCAGACCTACGCCCAGGAAGGACATAGATGCCAAAGACATAATTTTAGAGGACAGGCCGGAACCCAGGGTCACCAGCAGGTAGGAGGAGCACTGGGGCAGCACGTGCATAAACATAATTCTGGGTGTGCTGGCGCCCATTGCCACCTCACGCTCCACGAATTCCTTCTGGCGCAGGGACATAACCTGGGCACGGATGTAGCGGGTAGGACCGCCCATACCGGCAATGACCAGTGTCAGGATCAGGTTGAAGTAGCTGTTGCCGAAAACCATACCCAAAACGAAGATCAGCAGAATGGAGGGCAGGGAGTTGATAGCCTCCAGGATACGCATAATGACCATATCCACCTTGGGATAGAAGCCACAGATCAGGCCCAGCATCGCACCCACGATCATCGTGGCGATCTGGGATGCAAAGGCGATGAGCAGAGACGCTCTTGCGCCGTAGACCACCTGTGCCCACAGGTCGTTGCCGGAACCGTCGGTACCCATAATGTGCTCGGCGCTGGGAGTCTGATAACGGTTGCGGATGTCCGTGGCATTGGGATCGTACTGGGTCAGCAGCGGTGCAAAAACAGCCATCAAGATCATAGCCAGCACCAGCGTCGCACCCACGATGAGACGTCCGTTGTGCTTGATGAACACACGGATCTTTTTTCCTAAAGAGATATTTTCCACTGTGTTCACCTCCTTAGTCCAGCTCGATACGGGGATCCAGGACCTTATAGATAATGTCCAGGAAAATATTTGTAAACACAAAGATAGCGGCGAAGAAGATCAGGATCGCCTGCTCCTGAGGGTAGTCCTTGCCGAACAGAGAGCTGTAAGACAGCAGGCCGACACCGGGGATATTGAACACCTTTTCCAGCACGGTGGCACCGCCCAGATTGACGGTGATAGTACCGGAGACCATCGTGATCATATAAGAAAGAACATTGCGCAGAGCGTGACGGTAGTACACAGCCCGATCCGCCAGACCCTTTGCCCGTGCGGTCCGGATGTAGTCGGAGTTCAGCACATCCAACATCTGGGAACGGGTATGCCGTGCGTAGCCCGCCATACCGGAAAGACCAATGGCCAGGCTGGGCAGAAATACGTGGCGCAGAGATTCCAGCAGACCTACTTTTTCAATATACTGGTAGCCATACAGAGGGAACCACTGGAGTTTGAACGCAAATACGTACAGCAGACCAACACCAAAGCAGAAGCTGGGCACGATGGTAAAGAGCATCGACGTACTGGAAAGGACCAAGTCCAGCTTGCTGTTGTGGTGGGTAGCGCAGTACATACCGATGGGCACACCCAAAATCAGGGTGATGACGGTGGACAGCAGCGTAATGAGAATGGTAGGCTCCATACGGGCAAAGATGTTTTCAAACACCGCCTTGCCGTTAAAGTAGGAGGTGCCCCAGTCGCCCACGGCCACCCGCTTTATGTAGGCCCAGAACTGGTCGAATATGGTGCCGTTCAGTCCGTACTTTTCCTGAAGAATAAACATCTCTTCCTCTGTCAGATTGGCATCTGCCTGGATGGTGTACATAGGGTTACCGGGAACCATACGCATCAGACAAAATACCAGCACCAGGATGATCAGCATAACCGGGATCGCTGACAAAAATCGTTTAAATACAAATTTTCCCAAAACGAACGCTTCCTTCCTCTTTATATTGTGCATTGGCCTTTGCAGACCTGATAGGAGGTGCCGTTACCCAGCAGTACCGACACAGTATAATCATAGTCACCCTGGGGAATCTCTCCCAGGTTTCGATGATGGCGTTTCAGATCCACCTGTGTCACGGTGCCCCGGGCAGTATTGTCGCCCTGACCGGGATCCTCCAGGTGCTTGTTCACCACCGTGGCAAAGACGGTACTGCTGTGCTTTTCTTCACCGCAGACCAGCTCCACCCTGGTGCTGATGATCCGGTAGTTGGAGCAGACCTTGCCCTGCATCGGACCAATTAAGTCTTCCGTCCAAAGCTGTACCGGTGCCGGTACGCCCTGTAAAAGTTCCTTGTTGGTAATGGGCAGGTACTCCTTCAGCAGTTCTGCGAAGGTATACCGGCAGCCCAGCTGCCAGGTACTGTCCCGGCCGCTGCTGCCCTTGCCCACACCCTGCTCGTGAGTGGGCAGGTAACTCATTTCCGGATCGATCACACCGTTTTCATCCCGCATAACCACCGGATCCCGGAAGACGAGCCGGGTGTGTCCGTGGGCGGGAGAACGCATAACGATGGCATCGGCCATACGCAGCTTTGCGTATCCTTCCAGAATCTCATTGGCGTCATTTTCTGCCAGGGCATCCAGAGAATACCAGGTGCGGGCGGTATAATTGCCCACCGGCAGAACACCAAATTCCTTCTGATTTTCCGGTGTAGGGATCATATGTCCCGTAAATTCAAAGCTCACCGAGGCACAGCATCTGGCCCAGGACCAGAACACCGCACCGGAGCAGTCATTTCCCAGATAAATGTCCCAGCCGGGTTCTGTGTTGGCAGGATCCGTATCTCCCGCATCACTGTAGCTGGGAAGCCAGCCTTCCACATAATCGTCCTGCCCCAGACAGTAGTTCATCCGTTCCAGCGGACCATATTTCTGGGTATAGGGCAGTCCGTAGTGAGGCACACCCTTGGCATAGACCACATTGGTGCCGTCGGCATAGGCGGTGGTAAAGGCCATATCCTTGGAGGGGATCCAGCGTACATCGCCCATCCGGAACATATAGTCTACGATCTGCCGGCGCATATCCCCGGCGGTCTTGCCCTGCAGTTCTGTACGATTCGACGCATCCCGCCACAGTCCGTCCACACTGCCGGTATTCTCACCGCATAGCCCCTGCATTGCTGTTTCCAACAACGCATATGAACGCACGTCGGTGACAACACCTGCGTTCTTACCAACGACAGCGCCAACACACACGCCGGTCTTTCTGGGATCACGGATCACCGTAGGATCACAGGAGCCGGTCAATATCTGCCGTTTACCGCTGCGGGTGGGTTTGTATGGTGCATCTGCACCCACAGAGCAACTCGCAATATGTCCCAGGTTCACACCTGCCAGCACACCGATACAGGTTGCCGCAGGATCACCCGCTATTTCCACACTTCGCAAATGTATATGGTCCACCCGGGCGTTTTCCCCCAGGCAGCCAAAAAAGCCCTGGTTCCCTCCCGCAGTGGCAGCCACGATCTTAAAATTCCGAATCGTGTGACCTTCACCGTCCAGAATACCGTCAAAGTCTACCGGGGCCCAAGCAGCGCCGTCCATATCAATATCAGCTGCCAGACGGTACTGCCCTTTCGGATCTTCCCGCAGCCATTCCATCTGCTGGGGGGTACTGATACAACAAATATCGGTTTCCAACATAAGCATACTCTCGCTTTCTGATTGTACAAATCCTGGGGTCTTTCGTACATAGCTGTGCGCCATCAGCAGGCAACGTCCTTCCCGGCCGTATAGTTGTTCCGCAACTATGACCGGGTTTCGTCAAATGATACATAGTATCTTCCATGATACTCCGCCAATTTTGTCTATATTATATCCATTTCTACGTTCGTTCGCAAGGTCTCAACCATATCATATTTGATTCATTTCCTACCAAATCTAATTCCCGTACCATTTGAATCGCCGGTACCCGCAAACCGTTCTTGCACAACAGGTTTCATCATTATTGGCTATATAGCCAAAGCGCAAAACAGATATAGCTGCCAGTATATTTATATTATGACAGACTTTTTGTTTTTGATAAAGACAGAAAATCCGGTATTGTTTCTACGCTATTTCTTTCCCTGATATCCATCCCTGCGAGCAGCAAAGCCGGTGTTGTAATTTCCACCGGAAATGTTATAATCAGAATATCAACAAACGGAGGTGTTAATAATGGCAAAGGAAAAAATCAACCTGCGAGATGAATTGCGCTCTTACAAGTTTGAATTTGATCTGTTACAGCAAATCCCATGCACCAAGCAAGAGAATAAGCAATATGAAAAAATATTAAAGGACGGCGGCACTTTGCCTGCCGGTGTTCACGGTTATGTTTATGAGGGCGGCGAACCTTCGACAACAGATTTTTATACCGTCTACGAGACAGATTTGACCGAATCTGAAATTAGAGAATACCTTACTTACAAACAGCTGAGCCTGATTAAGACGATCAAAAACTGTGTCCTGTTCTTTACCGTTTTAACTATTCTCGGGATGATCGCAACCTTCTTAATTATGATGAATGCATTTTAATATCCTGCGCAAAAACGCCCTATGACCATTGGCCATAGGGCGTTAAAATTAATTAGTCCAGCGGTTTCATCGTGGGGAACAGGATGACTTCACGGATGGTATCAGCGCCGGTAAGGAGCATGACACAGCGGTCAATGCCCATACCCATACCGCCCGTGGGAGGCATACCGTATTCCATCGCATTGAGGAAGTCCTCGTCCAGCATCTCCGTCTCGTCATCGCCACGCTCACGCTGCTCCACCTGCTTCATAAAGCGCTCCCGCTGGTCAATGGGATCGTTCAGCTCGGAGTAAGCGTTTGCCAGCTCACTGTGGCAGATAAACAGCTCGAAGCGCTCGGTCAGTCTGGGATCGGCGGGACTGCGTTTTGTCAGCGGAGATACCTCCACAGGATACATCGTGATGAAAGTGGGCTGGATCAGATGCTCTTCCACTCTCTGATCGAAGCAGGCATACAGGGCATTGCCCCAGGTCTTTTCTGCTGCGTCAGCCAGTTCCACGCCCTTAGCCTTGGCAGCGGCAACTGCCTCAGCATCGTCAGTAATGGCACCAAAATCGATACCCACATATTCCTTGACAGCCTCTACCATCGTCAGACGCCGCCAGCCGGGAGCCAGATTGATCTTTTCTCCCATCCACTCCACTTCGTAAGTACCCAGGATCTTCTCCGCAGCACCGGAGATAATACCCTCGGCAATGTCCATCATATCGTGGAAATCGGCGTAAGCCTGATACAGCTCAACAGTGGTAAACTCGGGATTGTGCTTGGGATCCATACCCTCATTACGGAAGATACGGCCGATCTCATACACCCGGTCCATACCGCCTACGATCAGCCGTTTCAGGGGCAGCTCGGTGGCAATACGCATAAACATATCGATGTCCAGGGTGTTATGGTGGGTAATAAAGGGACGGGCAGCAGCACCACCGGCGATGGTATTCAGCACGGGGGTCTCT
>JAFSFK010000104.1 GCA_017435245.1 Oscillospiraceae bacterium
GTGCGATCTCCGGGGAGATGGAAGCGCCGTGAAATTCCGCGTAGCTCTTGGCAATGCCCTGCATGATCTGGCAGGCTTCCTCAATAGAGGGCTCTGCCACGGTCACCGGCTGGAAACGGCGCTCCAGCGCCGCATCCTTTTCAATATGCTTGCGGTATTCATTGAAGGTGGTAGCACCAATCACCTGGATCTCACCACGGGAAAGGGCAGGTTTGAGGATATTGGCAGCATTCATCGAACCTTCTGCATCACCTGCACCAACAAGATTATGGACCTCATCGATCACCAAAATAATATTGCCGCAGGCCTTTACCTCGCCGATGAGGCTCTTCATACGGCTTTCAAACTGCCCACGGAACTGGGTGCCGGCTACCAACGCTGTCAGGTCCAGCAGGAACACCTCTTTATCCCGAAGCTTATAGGGAACATCTCCGGCTGCGATCCGTTGGGCAAGTCCCTCAGCAATTGCGGTCTTACCGACACCGGGCTCACCGATCAGGCAAGGATTATTCTTCTGACGGCGGTTGAGGATCTGAATCACACGCTCTGTTTCCACATCCCGTCCGATCACCTTATCCAGCTTACCCTCCCGGGCTCTTCCGGTCAGGTCCATACAGTAGCTGTCCAGAAACTTATGTTTTTTAGATTTCCCCTTAGGAGCATCCTTCTGGCTGGAAGGTTCCTCCCGCTTGGCAGGCTTGTTGGAATCCGCCGGCTGCATAGGACTGCCAAACAGCTGGTTGAGCAGAGGGAATGTAGCCGTCTGGCTCTCACGCTCATCGTCATCCATCTCAGAATCATCCATCTGACCGAACATATTGCTCATTTCGTCCGTCAGGTTATCCAGATCCTCTTCCGAAAAGCCCATCTGCTTCACCGCCGCATCGATCTGGGGAATTCCCAAACTTCTGGCACATTTCAGGCAGTAGCCCTCATTCATCGTAACGCCGTTTTCCACTTTCGTGATAAAAACGACGGCAATATTCTTTTTGCATTTTGTACACATTTTAGGTTGCATAGCATTCACTCCGTTTCAAGTAACCGCAGATGATTTCAACAACGGTTACCTATAGGGATGTCGAATTGTAGCTGCCGAACACCGTCCGGCAGCTACACTATATCATAATTGGAATTAAAATACGTAAACAAATTTTGAATCATTCCGGATCGGGACATTCAAATTTTTCCACCCCGTCATCATACCACAAGTGGGTCATATAGAGTCCTCCGGGCGGTACCGTCGGACCGGCTGCCGTACGATTGCCGGATTCCAGGATCTTGCCGATCTGCTCCGGTGCGATCTTTCCCTCAGCGGCATAGACAACGGTCCCTGCCATCGCCCGGGCCATATTGTAAAGAAAGCCGTTGGCACAGACCTTCAGCTCGATAATATTTCCACGCCGCTCTACGTTATAGTAATACACCGTGCGAACCGTAGATTTCACATCCGTGCCCACACTGCGTACCGCTGCAAAATCGTGAGTGCCCACAAATTGGTCCGCAGCTGCCTGCATAATTTTTTCGTCCAGGTGGCGGGGATAGAACCACGCCCTGTTTACATAGAAGGGGTCACGAACCCGGGAATTATAGATGGTATAGGTATACTCCTTCCGGGCGCAGGAACCGATGGCATTAAAATCCTCGTGGACCTCAAATGCCTTTGTCACCACGATATCCACTGGAAGATGGGTATTGAGTGCATAAGGGATCCGGTCAGCAGGGATGGTGGATTCCGTGCGGAAATTCGCCACATAGCATCGTGCGTGGACACCGGCATCCGTGCGGCCGCAGCCGGTAACGTGGACACCATGCCCAACTACCATCGCAATGGCCTTCTCCAGGGTCTGCTGGACCGTTGCAAGATTTTTCTGGCACTGCCAGCCGTGATAGGCAGTACCTTCATAAGTCAGAAACAGTGCAATATTGCGCATAAGCACCTCACAGGCCAAAGGATTTCAGCGTAAATACCGCTGCCAGCAAAGCAACACCGATACCAAAGGCTTTAAAATCCCGAAGCTTATAACGCAGCAGCTTCATCTTGGTACGGCCATCGCCACCCTGATAACAGCGGCACTCCATGGCCGTTGCCAACTCATCCGCACGACGGAATGCACTGATAAACAGCGGCACCAAAATGGGAACCAACGCCTTGACCCGCTGCATCAGATTGCCGCTCTCAAAGTCGGCACCTCTTGCCTTCTGGGCAGACATAATTTTGTCTGTTTCCTCAATAAGTGTTGGAATAAACCGCAGAGCAATACACATCATCATTGACAGCTCGTGGACCGGCAGACGCAGTTTCTTTAGTGGACCAAGCAAGGATTCCAGTCCGTCTGTCAATGCGATGGGAGATGTGGTATAGGTCAGCAGGAAGGTAGCGCTGATCAGCAGCAGGATCCGCACAACCATAAAAATGGCACGCACCAGACCCTCCAGGGTGATGGTAATGACCCAGAAAGACACCAATACCGTTTCGCCGGCAGTGAAAAATAGGTTCAAGATACCGGTGAAGATCAAAATGAACACCAGCGGCTTCATTCCACGGACGATGGCTTTGACCGGTATTTGGGAAACCGCAATGGTCATTGCCAAGAAAGCAAACATAATCCCGTAAGCGATCCATCCGTCAGCACAGAACAGCGCAACGATATACACAACGAGCATAATCAGCTTGGTGCGGGGGTCCAGCCGATGAACAGGAGAATTCCCCGGGAAATACTGACCGAGAGTAATGTCTTTAAGCATTGCTTACCTCCCCTCTCAGCCGGCACAACTGCTGTGTTGCCTGCTCTATGGTATAGACCTGCTCCACAGGCAGTCCCAGCTGCTGCAGCTTCAAGAACACCCGGGTGATCTCAGGAATGTCCAACCCCATATCCAGCAACTCCTGTGCCCGGGCAAATACCTCTTGGGGCGTTCCATCCATTGCCAAATGGGCATCACTCATTACCAAAAGCCGCTGAGCAAGCCGTGCCACATCGGACATAGAATGACTGACCATCATAATGGTGGCATTCTTCGCCTTACGGTAGCTTTCAATATTGGCAAGGATCCCTTCCCTGCCCACCGGATCCAGTCCAGCGGTGGGTTCGTCCAGGATCAGCACTTCCGGCTCCATTGCGATCACACCGGCAATGGCAACACGGCGCTTCTGGCCGCCGGAAAGGTCAAAGGGAGAAACCTCCAGCTGCTCATCCGTAATACCGACAAAGCCGGCAGCCTCCCGGACACGGCGGTCGATCTCCTCCTTAGAGAGTCCCATATTCTTGGGACCGAAGGCAATATCCTTATACACCGTCTCCTCAAAGAGCTGA
The DNA here is from genome assembly GCA_017435245.1 of Oscillospiraceae bacterium. Taxonomy (GTDB): domain Bacteria; phylum Bacillota; class Clostridia; order Oscillospirales; family Oscillospiraceae; genus Faecousia. The sequence goes on from JAFSFK010000104.1 coordinate 3,315, forward strand.
TACTCCGGGTACTGGAACACCAGCCCCACACGGAACCGGCTCTGCCGGGTCAGCTTCTTATCAGACCAAATATCCTCTCCATCCAGCAGGATCGAGCCGGAAGTAGGCTTTAAAAGTCCATTCAGATGCTGCATCAAGGTGGACTTACCGGAACCGGTATGGCCGATCACGCCGATAAATTCCCCCCGCTCAACGCTAAACGACACATCCTGCAGGGCAATATGCTCAAAGGGTGTTCCGGCACTGTATATATGCTGTAAATTCTGTACCTGTAAAATAGGTGCCACTTTCTCTTCCTCCTGTGGGTCAGACCTTCTGCACATGCATAAGTATTCCTTATTTACACAGTAGCTCATAAAGTGTCTGCGCACATTCTTCTGCATTCAGCCGCTCCAGCGGCAAATCAAATCCGTTCTTGTTCAGCTCCCAGCACAGCTCCACCGTGTCAGGAGCAGCAAGGCCGATCTCGTGCAACACATCGACCTGCGCAAAAACACTGCGTGGATCACCGTCAAGTGCTACCTGCCCCTTATTCAGGACGATAACACGCTGGGCCTGGGCAGCCTCATCCATATGATGGGTGATTAAAACCACCGTAATTTTCTTATCTCTGTTAAGATTCCGGATGGTATCCATAACCTCTTTGCGGCCTCTTGGGTCCAGCATCGCAGTAGGTTCATCCAAAACGATGCACTTTGGCTCCATAGCAATCACACCGGCAATGGCAATACGCTGCTTCTGTCCACCGGACAGAAGATGAGGTGCGTGCTCCCGATACGCATACATCCCCACCTGTTTTAGTGCCGCATCCACCCGCTGACGGATCACAGGACTGGCAACTCCCAGGTTCTCAGGTCCAAAGGCCACATCCTCTTCCACCACGTTGGCAACGATCTGGTTATCCGGATTCTGAAAAACCATTCCCACGCTGCGGCGAATGGCAATCAGCTTATCTTCATTTGCGGAGTCCATTCCGCACACGTACACCTTACCGCCGCAGGGCAGCAAAATGGAGTTAAAGTGTTTTGCCAGTGTGGATTTACCACATCCGTTGGAGCCCAAAACCGCTACAAAGGTACCTTCCTCGATCTGCAAAGACAGGTCTGTAAATACGGCAACGCCGGGCGTGTTATCCACGCCCGGATAGCTGTAATTCAAATGCTCAACTTGTATGGCGGTACTCAATTTCGTCCCGTCCTCCCGTTTGTATGTTTTAAGGCGTCCATCTGCCTGCAGCACCGCAGGGCAGCATCAGTCCGCTGGAACGAACCGGAAGCCCCAGCTCGCCCACCGCAGTGCTGCCACCGTGGGTCGCACCAAACACGGTATCAGAAGCATATCCCACTGCAGAAGGCGCAAGTCCTGTGGTATAGGAATTGATGATAACGAACAAGGGGTTATCTGTCAAGAGCTTACCCACCTCCAGCAAGAAGGGGTAAAAGCTGGTCTCCATCTTCCAGATCTCACCGCTGGGTCCCCGGCCATAGCTGGGAGGATCCATAATAATGCCGTCATATCGGCGTCCACGGCGGATCTCCCGCTGAATAAACTTGCCGCAATCATCCACGATCCAATGAATCGGACGATCCGCAAGGCCGGAGGAATGGGCATTCTCCTTTGCCCAGGCTACCATACCCTTGGATGCATCCACGTGGAACACCTCTGCACCGCCGGCAGCGGCTGCCAAGGTAGCACCACCGGAATAAGCAAACAGATTCAACACCCGCACAGGCCGTCCCGCAGAGGCCACCTTGTCACGGATAAAATCCCAGTTGGCTGCCTGCTCCGGAAACACACCGGTATGCTTAAAATTCATCGGCTTGACATTGAAGGTCAGGTAATCCTTATAGCGGATCTGCCACCGCTCCGGCAGGTTGTGGTCCGTCCAGTGGCCCCCGCCTGTTGAGGAACGGACATACCGGGCATCATACTTTTTCCAGCCCGGATCCGTATGGGGTGTGTTCCAGATCACCTGGGGATCGGGGCGTACCAGCAGGTACTTACCCCAACGCTCCAGACGTTCACCGTTGGAAGTATCCAAGACTTCATAATCTTTCCATTCATCGGAAATCCAAATCATAGTATTCTCCTTAGGTCGCAGGCGCTACAGTAGGACCGGGAGCAGGCTCGGTAGGCTTGTTGGCCTCCTCCTCTGCCTTCTGCTTCTCGTAATCCTCCCAGGCCTTTGGTGTGTGGACAGGACAAATCACATACGGCGCACTCTTCCACTGACTCAGGCCGCCGCCAATACCGTTAAAGGTCGCATCACCGCCACCGCTGCCGATCAGGTAAATATAATTGTTCTGACGCATCTGGGAATTCATATAACCACCGGGACTGAGGATATAGTTCAGATCACTCTGGGTCACCTTCAAAAGTCCCACGCTAGAAATAGACACAGAGGAATCCACTTCGGAAAACTTCTTGCAGTACTCCGTTGCCACACCGCCGCCGGAGCAATAGTCCACGATCACGTGCTTACTACAGGAATAACCGGAACGGTCCTCGGGATACACAGGAGCACTTTCCACACGGGAGATCTCACGGATATCCGCACTGCAGGCAGATGTTGCGTAGCCCATAGAGTCACAGCACATAGATACCCACACCATATTGGAATCGTCATACACAGCTTCAGTCTCAATTCCATCGTGGACCTTGCTCATAACCCGGTTAAACAGAACAGCGGAGGGGTTGTTGCAATACAGAGGACGAATCTGGGCAGGATTATCAAAGCCGCACCAGACTGCTGCAGTATACTCAGAAGTATAACCACAGTACCATCTGTCCTTATTGTCACCGGTAGTACCGGTCTTGCCGGCAGTCTGAATACCGCTCAGGTCCGCTTCACGGCCGGTGCCGCTGGCAGTAGCACGGTACAGGCAAATATTCACATAATCCACGGTCTTCTGGCTGAGGATCTGCTCCTGCTCCTGGGTGTTGTCCAGAACCAGGTTGCCATCACTGTCATAAACCTTGGTAAAGGTTCTCGCAGCACGGAATACACCGTCGTTGGGGAATGTGGCAAAAGCTGTTGCCATATCCCGAACCCGCACACCCCAGGTCTGAGCGCCAATGGCCAGAGGACCGATTGCAATATCGGAATGCTCGTAACCGGTAGAGTCTATATAGCTGTCCACCAGCGTGGAAAGACGGAATTTATCTCTGGCAAATTCAAAGCAGTAGTTCATACCAGCCTTTTCCAGCGTATTGGATGCCACAGCATTCACAGAGGATACGATGCCCCAATAGACGGTCTTGCCGTAGTCATATACACGGTCATCGTTCAGCGGGTACGGTCCGCTGAGATAAACTGTAGGCATATCCCGGATAACAGTAGCCGGTGTGATCACGCCGGCCTCAAAGGCAGGAGCATATACAGACAAAGGCTTGATGGAGGAGCCGGACTGCAGCTTTGCATCCACGGCACGGTTCCAGTTGTCAAAGCCTTCCTTCTCACCAACACCACCCACAAGCGCAACGATATCACCGGTGTCATTATCGATAATGACCATAGCGGACTGCAGCTGCTGACCGCCACGGACAGAAGGAATATTGTCGAGATTCGTATAGGTCTCATCCAGCTTACGCTGAACATCCATATCCAGACAGGTGTAAATATGATAACCGCTGCGCTGGATCTTACGGGTATAGAGTTCCTTCGTAGTGGAATTCCACGCCATACCGTCCTGCTCCGCCAGAGCCTGGGCCACGTCCTCCAGAACCGTTTCTGCATACCAGGAGTAGTAGGTCTGGGATGCGTCGGCATTCACAGGTGCCTCGTGGCCGCACACAGGGCAGTAGATCAGATTGCCTTCCGTATAGAAGCTGCTGCGAATATCCTTAAAGCCGCAGGCAGGATTGCCGCAAGTGGTCATACGGTCCTCCTCGGCAATGCTGGACTTTAACACCAGCTCCTGCCGAATGGCTTCGTCATACTCATCCTGGGTGATCCACTCGTAATTCAGCATTGCCTGCAGAACCAGTGTCTGACGGTACTTGTTGCGTTCTCTGCCGTCCATAGGTTCGCCGTTATAGGTAAACACATCATCACTGTAAGGATCAAACAAAGAGGGGTTGTTGGTAATACAGATCAGGCTGGCGCATTCCGCCAGTGTAAGCTTCTCCAGTTCCTTACCGAAATAACTGGCTGCTGCGCTGCGGACACCACGGCAGTTCTGACCCAGGTAGATGACATTCAGGTACATCTCCATAATGGTCTGCTTGTCATAAGACTTTTCCAACTGGATGGCACGGAAGATCTCCAGCACCTTACGCTGTACAGTAATATCATCCGCACTATCGTCCTCGCTGAGAAGGACATTCTTGATCAACTGCTGAGTAATGCTGGAGCCACCAACGGAAGAGTCACCAAAGAACATTCTGGCCGTTGCCTTGATCGTTGTGATCCAGTCAACGCCCTGATGCTCATAAAAACGGTGGTCTTCGATTGCAACCGCCGCATGGATCAAATCCTCAGGGATATCCTCATAGGAAGCCCACTGGCTGCTGGTCTCGGCATAAATGCTCTGGTACAGCTGAATCTCTCCGCCGTGATCCACATAGTACATATAGGAGTTCTGCTCGTGGTCGTAACCTTCCATAATGGCATCCATCTCTGCGTCAGGAAGGATATCATCCTGCAGGTAGTCACCCAATATGCCTACAAACACAAACAGGCATACGACAACGATCATCAGAACCGTAGCTGCGGCACCCACCGCTACTTTAAAGGCTGTAAACAGGACCATCCAAATTCTGTAAAGCATTTTAAGGATCCAGTGGGGATTCCAATCCTGCTTTGGTGCGTCCTTCTTCTTTTTAAAAAGCATATCTATTACCTCCATCGCAGCAGCAATTCGCCGCCGTGGTCAACAAGTAATTTCATCGCCACGCATAAACGCATAGCTTTACTCGTATGATTATAGCATACCCCAAGCAAAAACGAAAGACTTATTTTTACAACAAATTTTTAATATTCTTTTAACCCGGTGGGATACTAACCCCACACCACCACAACGGGGAGATTGGCTATGAAAAGATTTATAATATTCGCAATGCTGCTCAGCCTTTATCTTGGAACGCACAACGGCTATTTAGCGCTTTGGGACACAGGCATCGAAAAACCTGTAAAAGTTTTTCCTTACAGCAGTGCGGTTTATCCCAAAATCGACCAGCAAGCACTAAAAAGCGGGATCCCCATCAACTCCCCTGCCGATATGAAAGATTTACTGCAAGATTTTTTATCATAGCTTCCCCTCGTAATTTCTCTTGATTTTCTCATTGGTAGCCATTAGAATATAGCTAAAGAAAATCAGGAGGTTACCCGGTATGTCCAATGAATACGGCTCTGACTATATTACTATCGTAGATGAGGACGGTACAGAATTTGAGCTGGAAGTCCTGACCACTATTGAGTATAACGGAAGCGAATACCTGGCCGTGACCCTCGCCGGTCTGGATGAGGATCAGGATGCTCAAGTGGATCTTCTGAAATCTGTAGATGAGGACGGCGAAAGCATCCTCTGTGCCATCGAGGATGAGGCAGAATACGAGGCTGTCTATTCACTGATGATGGATACCCTCTACGAAGAGGAAGAAGAATAAGCAAGCCGCCTGCTTGGTGCGTAGCGTGTCCTTTTGGACCCACATCATTTATAAGGGATGTTAGACTTCCTTTCCGGATTGTAGACCTCCCGCCTGCGCTTTGACGTACGGTGGACGTTGGGAACAGCTAAGGACTGGAGCGGCAACCCACCTGCCATTTCGTGCAGGTCATAATCGGATGCGTTACGGCTAAAGCGGGTCTTGGCGTGGGGAGTTCGCTCCCCACGTTTTTTATATGGTAAAAGCTCCGGCGGTTTCCCGCCGGAGCCATTTTATTGGGTCATGCTGTTAACCGATGTTCATCGGCTTAGTGGAA
>JAFSFK010000105.1 GCA_017435245.1 Oscillospiraceae bacterium
AATTCGTACAGTATCCCCCCGACCCGGCTGTCGCCGGGCCACCCCCCTTTAGGCAAGGGGGGCGTTGGATTGTACGCCTAACCTTCTGCTCGATAAACCGGAATTTGAACGGCCTGGCGGGACGAAGCTTTTGTGGATCTTTTCCAAATATCACTTGCGTTTTTTGTTGAAATGTGATATATTCCTTCGAGTGTCTTGAGGAGGTGAGTCTATGATCGTGGGATTTCCCCAGATTCCCAGAGAGTTTTGTCGAGATTACTTTAAGGCGCTTGTGTTACTGGCATTGGTCCCTTTGTTTCCTGAATATCTGAGCTTCTTTCTGATTGTAGGCGCACTGGTTTTTGCCATCAAGGATATCAAAACATCCGGAGCCAATATAAAAATCGGAACACTTGGCTGGATGATCACTGCATACTGCCTGTATCTGAGCGTCACTTGCATTTACAGCACCCATCCGCTGCAGTCTGTGCTCGCCACGGTCTTGTGGTGGTTCATGCTGCTTGCATATCTCATGATCGTGAATCTGATCACAGACAAGCATCGTTTGGACAGCTTTCTCTTTTGCGTATCAACGGTAGCCGGCCTTGTTGGATTTATTGCCTTTGTTCAGAACCGGCTTAATGTCTATTTCGGTGTTCCGATCTGCAGCTTATGGGATTGGCTGGACCGTGTTGTGTTTGCGGTCGTTCCCTTTGATCTGACATTGGTTTCCTTTCCGACCCGCTCCTACTCTACGTTCCCGAACCCCAATATGCTGGCACAATACTTGATTATGGCTGCCCCTGCTGTCATTGCATATAACTTTATTGAAAACCGCATTGGTATGCGGCTTTATAATCGAAGCTGCCTGGTGATGACTGCCGTCGGTGTTATGGTTTCCTTCTCCAGAGGGGGATACCTGGCTCTGATATCTCTGGCGCTGGTGCTCATCATCATAAACATTCGCAAGCGATTTGCCACGGTTCTTCTGTATTTATCCACATCCCTGCTGTTTATCCCCAAGACCGTATATTCCCGGTTGACAACGCTGAACGCTTCCGGCCGTCTGCATATCTGGGCTGAGGCGGTCCGGAAGATTGCACAGCGGCCGCTGTTCGGCTACGGAGCAGGCACGGAGCCCTCTGCGGTTATTTTTGACCGTGTGGGACTGGATGCCCCTCACGCCCATAATATGATGCTTCAGGTCTTAATGGAAGGCGGATGTGTAGCGTTGATCATTTTGGCTGCGATCGCTCTGGTCTTGTTCAAAAATGGCCTTAGCTTGCTGCGCAGCAAAAACACCTCGTCCTTTTGGGCCGGCTTTGCCATGTGCGGATTTGTGTGCGCCACATTCCTGCACGGAATGGTTGACTATCCCTTGACCACACCCAAATTGATTTGTTGTTTTCTATCGTTGCTGGCCCTGGCCGAGCGGTTCTTTGTCTTATACGCAGACAAACAGAATAGAAAAAAACTCCCCGAGGATTCCCTCGGGGAGAAAATTTTTACTCTGCATCGATGCCGTCGTACCACAGAAATACTTTGAAAATTCGCTTTGCTGCCGCCTGCAAATGGCCGATGTGGATGCCGCCGGTACGGGGACCGTCACCCAGATAGCTCTGCAGACTCAAGGGCCAGCCACGGGGCATCTTAATGTCGCTGCCGGCCTTCAGCTCCCGGCCGTGGACACCGTGACCGTTCCAGTCGGTCATGATCAGACCGTCAAAGCCCCATTCTTCCCGCAAGATCCAGGTCTGCAGATCGGGACTTTCCGAGGCGTAAACGCCGTTGACCGGGTTGTAGGAGGTCATCAGGGTCTTGGGGTCAGATTCCCGGACGCAGATCTCAAAGGCTTTCAGATAAATTTCACGCAGCGCCCGCTCGGTGACCCGGCTGTCGCACTCCTTGCGGATAAATTCCTTGTTGTTGGCGGCGAAGTGCTTGGGGCTGGCGCTGATGCGCTGGCTCTGGGCGCCACGGACAATGGCCGCCGCCATCTTGCCGGCAACCAGAGGATCCTCGGAGTAGTACTCGAAATTCCGGCCGCACAGGGGGTCTCTGTGGATGTTCAAAGCCGGTCCCAGCCAGGCGTACATATTGTTTTCCTTGATCTCCTTGGCGATGGCCTCGCCAACCTCCTGTACCAGTGCTTCGTCCCAGGTGTTGGCCAGGGTGTCAGCAGTGGGGAAGGCGGTGGGGGTCAGACAGGTGTCCGGGCGGACACGGATACCGGCGGGGGCATCGGAGGTCATAAAGCCGGGAATACCCAGCTCCCGGATCCTGCCAAAGCCGCTGGTGATGCTCACGCCCATATTCATCGTGCCCCCCATCAGCTCGAACAGCTGCTGATCGGACATCTGGGCGATGAACTGGTCGATGGTCACCTTGCCGTCGGCAACGGCGTCAAAGCTGACCTTCTCCGCAGGCTTCTGGGCGGTGATCACAGGAGGGTCGGCATATTCCTGCACCGGGGGCATACCCAGCATAGGAAGATTTTCAAAAGTGCCGTCAGCACGCATTTTTCGGGGCAGTGCCACGCACTTGCACCGCTCGGTCAGCTGCTGCACCAGGCGGTAATCGCCCTCTACGGTGTAAGTATAGACAGCCTCAGTGCTGCGCACATCGGTACCCAGCTTCAGCACATACTCGCCGCCCTCCAGGATATAGGCGGACTTGCACCAGATGCCGGTATCGTCGTAGCTTGCCATCAGATAGGGATCTGCGGTGAGGGTGAGAACTTCACTCTCGCCGGGAGCAAGCAGTCCGGTCTTGCCAAAGGCCACCAGACGCATCGCCGCCTTACCGAGCCTTCCCTGGGGTGCGGTGCAGTAAAGCTGCAGCACCTGCTTGCCGGCAACGTTGCCGGTATTTTGCACCTTGGCTTTGATGACGATCTTGCCGTTTTCCTCACCGGCAGAAACCAGCTGGTGGGAGAAGGTGGTGTAGCTCAGACCAAAGCCGAAGGGGAAGGCAACGGTTTCCTTTGCCCCGGGGATGGTCTCAAAGTAGCGGTAGCCCACGAAAATGTCCTCTTCGTAGTTGGCGTAGTAGTCGGATTCGTTGAAAATTTTGCTGGTGGGATAGTCGTCGTAGCGCAAAGCGATGGTATCGGAGAGCTTGCCGCTGGGGCACACATCGCCGCAGAGAATATCGGCGGCTGCGTTTCCGCCCTCCATACCGGGTGTACCCATATACAGTACGGCGGAAAGTTTTTCATCCAGCAGCCACTTCGCCTCGATCTGGGCGCCGATGTTCAGCACCACCACGATATTGGAGAAATTCTCCTTGACCTGTGCGACCATAAGCTTTTCTTCCGGCTTCAGGGTGAAGTTGTTTTCCAGCTCCCGGTCATAGAATTCGCCGCAGGTCCGGCTGATGCAGATGATCGCCGTGTCGGTGAAATCCGCAGCCTGCTTAACCAAATCCTGGGGGATCACAGCCTCCCGGCCCCGGAGATTGAATTTCTCCACCGGGGTGAATTCGCCCAGCATAGGGGCAGTGCCACGGTTGTTCTTGTCCCGGCCAAAGGCGTAGTTTTCCAGAACGTATTGCAGTTCCTTTTCGTAATGAGCCTTGAAAAAGTCGCTGAGCGGCGCAAAAATTTCCACATCCTTGCCGCTTAAGCCCTCATAGAGGTTGCGATTGTAGGCACTGTAAACAATGCCTGCGCCGGAGCCGCCCTGCTCAAAGGCCACCTGGGCACTGCCGAAAATGGCGATTTTCTGACCCTTCCCAAGGGGCAGCACGCCGTTATTCTTCAGCAGGACCATACCCTCAGCCGCTGCCCGGCGGGTAAGGGCCTTGTGGGCCTCGCAGCCGGTAACGGCTCTGCCGTCCTCACCCAAAGGCCAGGCTGGTACGTATTTGGCCCGGAGCCAGTGTTTTCCCATCAACGGATTTCCCATAAAAAACCAACCTCCATAGCGGTTCTTATTTGAATCCAACTTAACATGGTAAGCAGGCATTGTCAATCACGAATCGTGCGGTTTTTCTCTTAAAAATTCAGGGCAGAATAAAGAATGTTTTTCCTTGACAAACTTGTGAAAGAGGATATACAATTATTATATCTGTGATTTGAAGGAGGGACACATTTTGGACGCTGGCAGTAGTGGCAATATACCGGGCCGAAGTAGTATGCGGCGTCCTGGTGATGCCTGAACTTCGTGCACGGTGTTTACCAATTCATTTAAAGGAGGTAACACCGGATGACAGAACGCTTTGAAATTGTAGAAAAAGCGCTTGTAAAAATGCTGGAAGACAAGAAATATTCCACCCTGAAGGATATTCTTGTGACCATGAATCCTGCGGATATCGCAGCAATCTTTGCAGTGTTGGAGGATCCCAAGATCCCCTTGCTGTTCCGCCTGCTGCCCAAGGAGCTGGCGGCGGAGACCTTTGTGGAAATGGAACCGGATGACCAGGAGCTGCTGATCCGGGGCTTTTCCGATAACGAGCTGAAGGAAGTGCTGGACGAGCTGTACGTGGACGATGCGGCCGATCTGGTGGAGGAGATGCCTGCCAATGTGGTCAAGCGTATCCTGCGTCAGGCCGACCCGGAGATGCGTAAGTCCATCAACCAGATCCTGCGCTATCCCGAAAATTCCGCCGGTTCTCTGATGACCACCGAGTATGTGTCTCTGCGGCCCCATATGACTGTGGAGGAGGCAATCCTGCGGATTCGCCGCCAGGGCGTGGACAAAGAGACCATTTACACCTGCTATGTCACCAAAGACCGGAAGCTGATGGGCATCGTCACGGTGAAGGATCTGCTCCTTGCCGAGGATGACGAGATGCGCATCGAGGATCTGATGATCACAAACCTGATCTCCGTAACTACCCACACCGACCAGGAAGAGGTGGCAAGGATGCTCAGCAAGTACGACTTCCTGGCCCTGCCCGTTGTGGATAACGAGAACCGGATGGTGGGTATCGTCACCTTCGACGATGCTATGGAAGTTATGGAAGACGAGGCCACCGAGGATATCGAAATGATGGGTGGTATGCTTCCCTCGGAAAAGACCTATCTGAAAAGCTCCGTTTGGGAACTGTTCAAAAACCGTATTCCCTGGCTGATGCTTTTGATGGTTTCTGCCACCTTTACGGGAATGATCATCACCGGGTTTGAGGACGCCTTGGCTGCCCAGGCGGCGCTGACGGCCTTTATTCCTATGCTGATGGGTACCGGCGGTAACTCCGGCTCCCAGTCCTCCGTTACCATCATCCGTGCCCTGAGCCTGGACGAGCTGAAATTTGCCGACCTGCCCCGGGTCATCTGGAAGGAGATCCGTACTGCGGTGATCTGCGGCTTTGTGTTGGCGCTGGCCTGCTTTGCCAAGATCTGGCTGGTGGACAAGCTGCTTCTGGGAAATCAGGAGATCACCCTGATGGTGGATGCGGTGGTGTGCGTGGCGTTGTTTGTGACCGTTTTGCTTGCCAAGCTGGTGGGTGCGGTGCTGCCGTTGGCTGCCAAGGCGGTGAAGCTGGACCCGGCGGTAATGGCAAGTCCCTTCATTACCACCATCGTGGATGCCCTTTCTCTGCTGATCTACTTTATGGTGGCCCAGCTGCTGCTGAAAATGTAATATAGTATGCGGGATAGCTCTTGTCGCAGGAGTCCCGTAAGAAAAACCGGGAGAGCTTTTGCTCTCCCGGTTTTGCATCGAGGATTCTTCAAATTCCGATTTAACGCTCTGACGAGCGAATTGAAAATTGAAAGTTGAAAGTTGAAAATTGTGGTATTTTCCTTCGGAAAATAATTTAAAACGTCGGCGTAGCCGACACAATCATTTTCAATTTTCCATTTTCCATTTTCAATTATTATCGAGCGTCAGCTCGATAAACCGGAATTTATCCGTGAAAGTGTTCGCCGGTCACGGCTTGACTGAATGGAAAAAATGTGCTACTATAATTTGGTTCCCGCCGGTATGGTGGAATAGGTAGACACAAGGGACTTAAAATCCCTCGGAGTAAAATCCGTACCGGTTCGATTCCGGTTACCGGCACCAAACCAATATAATCCGAACCAGATCTTCCCAGTGGGAGACGGGTTCGGATTTATTGTTTTCTTCAGCAAATTCGAGGATACACATTTCCGAAACGGTGTTATCAAGAGACCTGAATCCAAGCTGAGAGGCCCAAGAAAAAAGAAACAGATTTAGGAGGACACTGTTATGGAAAAGAAAGTTTTATCCTGCAAGTTCAACATGGACACCGGCTGCGTAGAAGTCAAGTATGCTGATGGCAGCATGATTGCCATCGACTGTACGAAGGTTGAGAATGAGGTTGCCCGGAATATGTACGAAGCAAGCGAACTGGATTGGCTGGTATATAACGCACCAATGGACTATGTGAATCTGCTACTCCACGGGGATATCCGGGAATATTTGAAAAACGTAACGGATTATCATCCATTAGATATTTGACAACTGCGGTGGGCGATTCCAATTCGCCTACCGGGAAGAAATGGCAAAGGGGTGCCACCAATTTGGTGACGCCCCTGCTTTCATGCTTTTGCTGGTTTCCCTGCCTTTCTTTCCGCTGCTTCCGCTTCACGCTGAGCCTTCCACTCCTGAAATTCCCTCTGCCCTTCCTCGCTCTCGTAAAATGCGATAATGTCGGGTAGGATACATTGGGCGATATACTCAATCTCATGCTGCGGAATGCCGGAATTGTTGATGAGTTTCTTTCGACGAGCCAAGTTGAAAAATTTCCCTCCGGTTCAATATGTAATTATCAAGGTACAAGTGTGAGTATGCAAGTGGGTGTGAGTCGATAGCAGACCTCCTTTCAAAGTTTTGATTGTCCAAATCACCGAGGGTTAATGTCCGTTCCGCCCGGCAATCAAATTTACAAACAAAATGCAGACACCCGTCAAGAGTGTCTGCATCGAAGTTATTCTGTTGCGTTGTTATTATACCACCGATCAAAAATGCTGTCAATAGAACATGGAGCGTAGAAAAATAGGGGGTAAAAAGTGCTGTCCTAACAATGTCTTTTTCACCCGAAAACGGATGTGGTAATGGTAGAATGCCACCCCCTTCAAAAACGGGTATCTATTCTTCTACATTGTAACGATTTTGCCCCGAAAAAGCACTGCGGCACAACAATTTTTTCTGCGATTTTGAGCAGGTAATACGATTCCTTGTTAGGTCCCCAAATAGGCTTTAAGAGCGTTACAAATACGCAAAAACTCAGTTTTGGGAGAGCACGCAAAATTATATCGGGATCATATATATGGGCCGTCAATGGTCAAGTACTTTCAAAACAGCATCTGCTGCGCTCCAAACGATTCCAATGAGGCCAATGAAAAGACAGGCTGGAATGACAAGAAGTGCAATGATCCCTAATGCCACTGCCAGAATAACCTTTGCAAGAATGTTCTTTCTGCGGGGATGGTTCATTTTATTTTTCTTCATCCATATATTCGCAGGTCATCTTCAGCATACCGGAGAAATCCTCATAGATAACCATGATATAGTTTCCGCCGTTATCAAGTTTGAGGGTAGTTTCAAAGTATCCGTCAGCATCCGGTTCCAGTTCTACAACTTCGCTATTCATGCGGATACGAACCGTAGCGT
>JAFSFK010000106.1 GCA_017435245.1 Oscillospiraceae bacterium
CGCGGCAACGAGGTTGCGATGATCTTCCAGGATCCGATGACGTGCATGAACCCGACCACGCAGGTCGGCAAGCAGATCGTCGAGAGCATCATATCAATATCCACTCCGTTCTGGAGATGATCGTTAAAGATGTTCCCGCACCCACCGGCGACCGGGAAGCGCCCCTGCAGGCGCTGATCTTTGACAGCATTTATGACTCTTACCGGGGCGTTATCGTTTATGTCCGTGTCAAGGAAGGTACGGTCCGTCCCGGACAGGACATTAAGATGATGGCAACCGGCGCTGTTTATAAGGTAGTGGAAGTGGGCAATATGAGCCCCAACGGCCTGATTCCTGCCGACGCTCTGGGTGCCGGCGAGGTGGGTTACATCACTGCCTCCATCAAGACCATTGCCGATACGCAGGTGGGCGATACCATCACCACGGTGGAAGAGCCTGCCACTGAGCCCCTGCCCGGCTACCGCCCTGTGCAGCCTATGGTGTTCTCCGGCGTGTATCCCGCTGACGGCGCAAAATATCAGGACTTAAGAGATGCTCTGGAAAAGCTGAAGCTCAACGATGCTTCCTTTGCCTACGAGCTGGAAAGCTCCATTGCGTTGGGCTTTGGCTTCCGCTGCGGCTTCCTTGGCCTTCTGCACATGGAGATCATTCAAGAGCGCCTGGAGCGGGAATACAATCTGGACCTTATCACCACCGCTCCCAACGTCGTTTACCGCATCACCAAAAATAACGGCGAGGTGCAGATGGTCTACACCCCTCTGGACTACCCCGATCCTATGGAGATCCAGCTGGCGGAAGAACCCTTTGCCAAGGTCAACCTGATCGCTCCTCAGGAGTATGTGGGCAATATTATGGAGCTTGCCCAGCAGCGCCGTGGCGAGTTTAAAGATATGGTATACCTGGATGCCAACCGTGTGGAGCTGCATTACGATATGCCTCTGAACGAGATCATTTATGACTTCTTTGATGCCCTGAAATCCCGTACCCGGGGCTACGGCAGCTTAGACTATGAGCTCATCGGCTACCGTCCCAGCAGACTTGTTAAACTGGATATTCTCCTTAATGGCGATATCGTGGATGCGCTGAGCTTCATCCTCTTTGCGGACAACGCCTATCCCCGTGCCCGGAAGATCTGCGAAAAGCTGAAGGAGAACATTCCCCGTGCCCAGTTCGAGATCCCGGTGCAGGCTGCCATCGGCGGTAAGATCATCGCCCGGGAGACCATCAAGGCACTGCGTAAGGACGTCCTTGCCAAGTGCTACGGCGGCGATATCACCCGTAAGAAAAAGCTGCTGGAAAAGCAGAAGGAAGGCAAAAAGCGGATGCGTACCTTTGGCACCGTCGCCGTTCCTTCCGAAGCCTTTATGGCAGTTCTGAAACTGGACGAAGACTAAGCGCAGAGTGAAGATATAAGTGTGGAGAGTGAAGATTTTTCTACATCTTCACTCTTAACTCTCCACTCTCCACTTTGATACCGGAGGCAACTATGGCTTTTTTTACTCGCAAAAACAAGACCCCTTTGGGGATCTATGTGCATATTCCCTTCTGCCGCAGCAAGTGCCAGTACTGTGATTTCTATTCTGTCACCTGTAAAGATAACCGGCTGATGGACCGCTATCAGGACGCTGTCTGCGCCCATATCAAGGAAGCCGGCGCTCTGGCTCCGGGATACATCGTCGATACCATCTACTTTGGCGGCGGTACTCCCACCTATTTCGGTGCCGACGGTATGGCTGCAATTCTCACCACTATCCGCAAAAGCTTTGACGTGGCTGCCGATGCGGAGATCACCTTTGAAGCAAACCCCGATTCCATTTCTGACCGGCTTCTGCGCCGGCTGCGCAGTGAAGGCTTCAACCGGGTGAGTCTGGGCATCCAGTGTGACAACGATGCCATCTTAAAAAAGATCGGCAGACCTCACAATTACGACCAAGCGGTTCATGCCTATCAGCGCATCCGCAAAAAGGGCTTTCGGAACGTTTCCGTGGATCTGATGTACGGACTTCCCGGTCAGAGTCTGGATGCCTGGACACGGACCCTGAGCAATGTGCTGCGGCTGACCCCGGAGCATATCAGCTGCTACGGACTGACCTTAGAACCGGGAACTCCCTTGTATGAAGTCCGGGACTTTGCAAACCTTGCCGACGACGACACACAGGCAGATATGTATCTGGCCGCCATCGACATCCTGCGCAAGCACGGCTACCGGCAGTATGAGATCTCCAATTTCTGCAAAAAGGGTCACGTATCCCGGCACAACCTGAAATACTGGAACGGCGGCGAGTATCTGGGCTTCGGTCCCAACGCCAGCTCCGATTTCGGCGGCCGGCGGTTTACCGCCATCCGGGACCTGCAGGGCTATATCGACGGCATCAAAAACGGCGGACAGGTGCTGCAGGATGTGCAGGAGGTGGCCCCCAGAGAGCGGGCAGGTGAATATCTAATGACCCGTCTGCGGCTGGTCTCCGGCGTGGATCCCAAGGAGTATGAGAAAAAATATCTGCTCCCCTTTGCCCCTCTGGAAACCTATCTGCTGCGGTGCAAGGATCAGGGCTACGCTGTAAAGACCTATGACGGACGTTGGCATCTGACCCCCAATGGCTTTTTGATCTCCAATTCCATCATCTCCGACCTGCAGCTGATCCAGGATCGGCCTGCAACAGACCAAACTAAATTCTAAAACAAAGCCTCCGCAGGCGCTTGCCTGCGGAGGTTTTCTTTATCTTAAATTCCGGTTTAGCGAGCTATTTGTTATCGCACCCAAAGGCTCCCCTGTGTAAGGGGTAGCGAAGCGAATTGGATATGTATGCTTGCCGGGGGCAAGCATACCTGAATTCAACTGTCAAAAATCTGTGATTTTTGACTGAGGGGTTGTTCTGAAAATGCAGCAATCACATGCTTTTTTCGTGATTATACTTATCCTAACAACCCCTCCGACCTCGCTTGCGCTCGGCCACCTCCCCTTACACAGGGGAGGCTTTGACAGCTCGATAAACTGGAATTTATCGATTGTGCGGTTTGCCAAATCATAACCACCGGCCGGTGGTTATGATTAATCCAGTTTTTGATCCCAATAGGGCGCTGTGGGATTGAAAAACTGCCGCAGCTGCTCCACCAGCTCCTGCCATATTTTCCCGTGAACCGCTTTACTGTGCCAATAGGCATTGATCTGCTGCTCTACCTGCTGCTCCACCCGGACAAACTGGATCTGGGGATCTGCCATATCCGGCCAGGAATAGGGACTGGTAAAGCAAATGCCCGTTCCGGAACGGATGTAGCGCTGCAAGCACTGCAGATCATCACAGGTGATGACGATATTGGGAGAAAAACCCCGGCTGCGGCAAAGCTCTGTAACAGAACGCAGCAGTGAGCTTTCGGAAACGGATACCACCGGCACGCCCTGCAAGTCCTCTACCGTCAGCAGTTCTTTCTTGGCCAACGGATGATTCTTTCCCACTGCAGCATATACTGCCACCTGCCGGGTCATCAGCGGTAAACTTCTGTCATATCGCCCCGAAGGAGGTTCGTCGGAAATGCACAGGTCATACTCCGTGTCCGCCGGCGAACTGCTGACCCGGAAGGTCACATTGGGATACCGTCTGCGGAACAGCGCCAGAAACTCTGCTGTTCTTCCCCGCAGAGCAGTGACCAGCAGATACATTTCCTGCCTGTGGGGCTGGCGTTCGGACGTCATCTCTTCCACCGCACCGTCCAACTCCTGCAGCGCCAATGCCACACGCTCATAAAACCGCCGCCCTGCCTCTGTCAGACTCAGCCGGTTCTTTTCCCGGCTGAACAAAGGTGCTTCCAGCTCCTTTTCCAGCTTGGATATGGTCTTGGACATGGCCGGTTGGGGGATCTGATGATATTGCGCCGCCCGGGAGATATTCTCCATCCGGGCAACCGTGCAGAAATAACGCAGCTGCAGCAGTTCCATATATAGCACCCTCTGTTTTTTGTATTTCCTATATCTTACAATATATACCTTCAATATGCAATCGTGTATTTCCCCTAAGGAAAGTTTTTCATTATAATATAGAAAACACCATCGTAAAGGAGCATCCATATGAAGCTGATCGCACTGAACGGACTTTTGGGATACGGCTACAGCGAGGTTTCCCTGAAGGCCGCCTTTGAAACAAAGCCGGATTATATCGGCGTGGACGGCGGTTCCTCTGACCCCGGTCCTTATTACCTGGGAAGCGGGGAATCCTTCACCAACCGGGCAGCGGTAAAGCGGGATCTGGCGCTGGTGCTTCCCTTGGCTTTGGAGGCCGGAGCACCTTTGATCGTAGGCACTGCCGGCGGCAGTGGCAGCCGGGAACACCTGCACTGGCTCCGGGACATCGTCCGGGAGATCGCCGAAGAATCAAGTCTTTCCTTTGATATGGCACTGATCTACACCGACGTTTCTCAAGATTATGTAAACCAAAAGCTGGCAGAGGGAAAGATCCTCCCAATGGGACCTCTGGAGCTTACCCCCGAAGATGTGGCACAGAGCAACCGGATCGTCAGCCAGATCGGCGCAGAGCCGTTTCTGGAAGCGCTGCGTTCCGGGGCACAGGTAATATTGGCAGGCCGTGCCTGTGACACCGCCATTTACGCCTCCCCCTGCCTACTCCACGGCTACGACCCCGCCCTTTCCTTCCATATGGCGAAAATTATGGAGTGCGGCGCTATGTGTGCCACACCCGTTGCTGCCGCCGATGTGATGCAGGCCGAGATGGGTGACGGCTGGTTCAGCCTGACTCCCGCCAATCCTGCACGGAAATGTCTGGTCAGCAGTGTAGCTGCCCACTCTATGTATGAGCAGGCAGACCCCCGGTACTTAGTAGAGCCGGACGGCACGGTAGATCTCACCGGCTGCCAATTCGAACAGGTGGACGAGCGGACGGTGAAAGTCACCGGCAGCCGCTGGATCCCGGCAAAAGAGCCTACCCTCAAGCTGGAAGGAACAAAGCTGGCAGGCTACCGCACCGTCAGCATTGCCGGGATCAACGATCCCCAGACCATCGCCCGGGTAGATACCCTTTTTGCAGGTGTGCAGAATTTCGTCAAAGAAAACACCGCCGGCCGATATACAGATGCCGACTACTCTCTCTGTCTGCGTAAGTACGGTACACCCACCACCGGTGATGAACCCCTGGCTCCTAACCAGTGCGCCATGGGCATCATTCTGGATGCGGTAGGCAAGACCCAGGCCATTGCCGATGAGATCATGGCCCTTGCCCGGGCACGGATGCTTCACTTCGACTATCCCGGCCGCAAGTCTACCGCAGGAAATCTGGCATTCCCTTATTCTCCCTCGGATCTGCATATGGGACCGGTATACACCTTCAGCATCTACCATCTTGCCCGGGTGGACAGCCTTACCGAAACCGCCAAGCTGGTAACAGAAAGGGTGGGTAATAAATGAAAAAACTCATCGACTACACCAAAACGCTCCGCAGCAAAAACGCCGGTCCTCTGTGGCTGACGGTGGATGTTTGCTTTGAGGATCAGGCAACCATGGACTTTATCCTCGCCCGGAGTATCCTCACTCCCGAAAAGATCGCCGCCTGCTACGGCGTTCCGGCAGAGCAGGTACGGATCATCCCCTATCCCATTGTAAATGCCGTAAAGGTCACCCTGCCCCGCCCGTGTCCCAGCGGAGGGCTTGGGGATATGGATATCTACGGCTGCCAGCAGCAATTGCTGATCGCCAATTTACCGGTGGAGGAATAAAAATGCTTACAAAAGAACGATTGAAGGAAGCCTTTGATCTGGCGGTCTTCCGGGGTGCTACCTATCTTTCCGAGGACGTTTATGAAGCACTGCAGCGTGCCATTGACCGGGAGGACGGACCCGCAAAGGAGGGCCTGCGGCGGACGCTTCAGAGTCTGGAAATTTCCCGAGAAAAGGGACTGCCTGCCTGTCCCGATACAGGCTGGCCTCTGTTTTTCATCAAGCTGGGCAACGAAGCTCAAATTGAAGGGGGCGTCCTTGCTCTGGAAGAGCTGGGCCGTCAGGCCATCCGGGAGGCTACCCTCCGGGGAACTCTGCGCAAGACTATGAAGCACCCCATCACAGGCTATGACCCCGGCGACAATGTTTCCGACCACACCCCCTGGTTTGATATTAAGTACGTCCCCGGCAAGGACATTGAGATCACCTATGCCGCCAAGGGCGGCGGAAGTGAGGTTTTCGGCGGCACCCGCCACCAGATGCTGGCTTTTGCCGACGGACTGGACGGTATCCGCCAGTTTATCATCGATGCCTATATCGCCTCTGCCCGGGCAGGTGCCGTATGTCCCCCCGGCATTCTGGGCGTGGGCATCGGCGGCACTGCCAATATGGCGGCAGACCTTGCCAAGGAGGCCGCCTGTCTGCGCAGGATCGGCTCCCGGCATCCGGAGCCGGTATTTGCCAAGCTGGAGCAGGAACTGGAAGACGCCATCAACGCTCTGGGCATCGGTCATATGGGTGCAGGCGGCAGGACATCGGTCCTGGCTGTCCACGTAGAATATTCCTATACCCACATTGCCGGTGTGGCGGTAGCCACCAGCACCAACTGCTGCGTTGCCCGCCGGGGCACGGTCCGACTGACGGAGGAGGCCCTTGAGATCCTCCCGGGTGCCAACTGGTTTGAAACGAGGTGATACGATGGCTACTTACTATTTGACCACCCCCTTGAAGGAAGAGGATGTACGGCAATTGCAGATCGGCGATACTGTTTACCTCAGCGGTGAGGTATTCACCGGCCGTTCCCGGATCCACCGCTATATTTTTGATGAAGCGCATACGTTGCCTGTGGATACCTCCCGGCGCAATGCCATGGTACACGTAGGTCCCATTATGAAAAAGACATCTGACGGCTGGGAGCTGGTATCCTTTATGCCTACCTCCAGCCTGCGCTTTGAAAAATGGGGTGCATTGAGCGTGGAGCACTGGAATCTGCGGCTCATTGTAGGCAAGACCACTATGGGCAAAGAAACCATGGAGGCTATGAAAAAATTCGGCTGTGTTCACGTATCTCCCCAGTGTGTCAGTCCCAATCTGTGGCACGACAGCATCACCATTCAGGGCGTGGAGCTGTTTGAGGAGCTGGGCAGTATCGAGGCCTGCTGGCAGCTGAAACTGGACAAGCTGGGACCCTTTATCGTAGACATTGATTCCACCGGCAGAAATTATTTTGATGAGCTGGATATTCAGGTAGCCAAGAAGCGGGATCTTGTGTTAAAATCAATGGGGATCCCTGAGGACTTTACCCCTACCAAGCTGTACTAAAGGAGGCAATCTTTATGAAGAGTCCCTTTTATTTGAACGTAAACGGCAAATACGGTCTGGGTGCCTATGAAAAACCGGACTTTCCCACTCTTTCCGATCTGCTTGCCCATATGGACCGGTTGGGCATATGGCAGACCGTGGCTTATCATTCCAACGCCCGGGATCTGCATCCGGTATTTGGCAACCGTTTTTTGCTGGAGGATATGGAAAAAACCCCCGGCGCAAAGGAACGGGTGATCCCCGCCTTTGCCGCCAACCCGGCAATGCTGGTAGGCAAGGGGGAGATGGAGCATCTTGTTTCCCATCTGGCAGACGGTACCGTGGGCGTGGTGGTCCTGTTCCCGGTGACCAACCGGTTCCGTTTCGTAGAATACCGCCGGGTCTTCGATCGGATCAAGGCCTACCGCCCTGTGATTATGATGGATGTGACGGAGATGACCTCCGAGGACTTGGAGGACTTAGCCGCAATTGCTCCCCAGTATCCGGAGCTGAATTTTGTTCTGAAACAGGTGATGTGGTGGCAGTACTCCCGGGTCTTTGACCTTTTGCACCGGGCAGAGAATATTTTCTGCGATATCTCCTGGCTCCATACCCGGGATGCCATCCGCTTCATCCGGGAGGATGTAAGCTATCAGCGGCTGATCTTCGGCATTGGTTATAAATCCCACGCCGCCGCTGCCATCGCAGGTTTATCCCACGCCCGGATCCCTCAGGAGGAAAAGGATGCCGCCGCTTACGATAATTTTGTTTCCCTGCTGCCGGACAGCGTCCGGAGCAAGGTGATGGCCAACCGCAAATCCATCGACGATCAGATCAACAACCGATTCTGGAAAGCCCTCATTGCGGAAAAGCCTCTGGAGGATGTGCTGGTCATCGATGCCCACACCCACATTGGCCCCTTCGCCCGGAGCTGGTACATCCCGGAAAACGAGATCGGAGACCAGATCGCCACCTTGAAGCAGGATATGGCCCGCTATGGCATCGACAAGATCGTTTCCCAGCCGGAGACCGCTCTGTTCGGTCAGCCCATCGAAGGCAACCGTATGGTAGAAGCAGCCATTGATGATCGGGAGCGTTTCCAGGGCAATCTGGTATTCAACCCCATCTATTCTGAGCTGTATACCGAAGCGCTTCTGGATGAATTCTTCAAGGGCGGCTATTACTGCGGCTTCAAGCTCTGCCCCGAATATCTGGGTATGCCCATTGAGCTTCCCAACTATCAGCTGGTTTGGGATTACGCCAACAAGCATCATATGCACATCCTCTTCCATAGCTGGGAGGGTAATTGCGCCACCGCCAAGCAGATCGCCGCCATCGCCAGAAATTATCCCGATGCTACCTTCATTATCGGTCACACCGGCGGCGGTACGGAGGGGCGCCGTGAGAGCGAAGCCATCGCCCAGGATCCCCAATACGCCAACTGCGTATTTGAGTTCTGCGGCACCTTCACCACCGATATCTGCTGGGAGGATTCCTTCCAAAAGATCGACTATCGCCGGGTGGTGTTCGGCACCGATACCGTTGTCCACGAGATCTCCTGGGAGTTGGGACGGCTTCTGTCCCTGGATGTTCCCGAGGAATGGATCAAAGAAATTCTCGGAAACAATATGCAGAAGATCCTGGACAAGACTGTCCTTCCTAAATAAATACATTCCGCAGGCCATCCGGCCTGCGGATTTTTACATGGGCAAATTCCGGTTTATCGCTCTGCCGAGCGAATTGAAAATTGAAAGTTGAAAATTGTGGTATTTTCCTCTGGAAAATAATTTAAATAGTGGCCGAAGGCCACACAAGCATTTTCAATTATCCATTTTCCATTTTCAATTATTATCGAGCGTCAGCTCGATAAACTGGAATTTACCTTTTTGAAGAATTCACAAAAACTTCTATTATTTTCCGGCGGAGTGTGCTATAATAGCAAAAATATGCCCCAAGGAGAACTGAAATGGGATTACTCACAAAATTATTCGGTACCCGCTCTGAGCGGGAGATCAAGAAGCTCCAGCCCACGGTGGACAAGATCCTGGCGCTGGAGGAAGAATACAAGGCTCTGTCTGAAGATCAGCTGAAGGGAAAGACTCCCCTTTTCAAGGAGCGATTGGCACAGGGTGAAACTTTGGACGATATCCTGCCGGAGGCTTTTGCCGCCATCCGGGAGGCGGCTTGGCGTGTGCTGGGTATGCGCCCTTACCCTGTCCAGCTCATCGGCGGCATCGTGCTGCATCAGGGACGCATTGCGGAAATGAAAACCGGTGAAGGCAAGACGTTAGTCGCCATTTTGCCCTGTTACCTCAATGCCCTGACGGGCCGGGGTGTCCACGTGGTCACCGTCAACGATTACCTTGCAAAGCGTGACTCCGAGTGGATGGGCAAGGTCTACCGCTATATGGGACTTTCCATAGGTCTGGTGATCCCGGGAATGAAAGCTCCCGAACGCCGCATCGCCTATGCAGCAGACATCACCTACTGCACCAACAATGAACTGGGCTTCGACTACCTCCGGGACAATATGGCCATCTACCAGACTGAGCTTGTCCAGCGGGGACACGCCTTTGCCATCGTGGACGAGGTGGACTCCATCCTGATCGACGAGGCCAGAACCCCCCTCATCATCTCCGGCAAGGGAGAGGATTCCTCCAAGCTGTATGAGATGGCAGATTATTTCGTTTCCACCCTCCGCAAGATGGTTTTTGCCAAGACCGATGAAAAGGAGATCCAGGACGACTACGACTGCGATTACATTGTGGACGAAAAGGCCCGCTCCGTGAGCCTTACCGCCTCCGGCATCGCCAAGGCCGAAAAATATTTCGGCGTAGAGAATCTGGCAGATGCGGAAAACGCCACCCTGTCCCACCATATCAACCAGGCCATGAAGGCCCGGGGCATTATGAAAAAGGACATCGACTACGTCGTTAAGGACGGTCAGATCATCATCGTTGACGAGTTCACCGGCCGTCTGATGTACGGCAGACGCTACAACGAAGGCCTGCACCAAGCCATTGAGGCCAAGGAACGGGTGGATGTGGCAGGGGAAAGCCGCACTTTGGCCACCATCACCTTCCAGAATTTCTTCCGCCTGTACGACAAGCTCTCCGGTATGACCGGTACGGCCCTGACGGAGGAAGAGGAGTTTGGCTCCATCTATATGCTGGACGTGGTGGAGATCCCCACCAACAAGCCCATTGCCCGTGCCGACCACCCGGATGTGGTCTATAAGACCGAGATGGGCTAATACCGGGCCATCATCAATCAGGTGCAGCAGTGCCACGCCAAGGGTCAGCCTGTGCTGGTGGGTACCGTGTCCATCGAAAAGAGTGAACTGCTCAGTAAGCTTTTGAAAAAGACCGGCGTGCCCCACAACGTTCTGAACGCAAAATTCCACGAGCAGGAAGCACAGATCGTTGCCCAGGCTGGTAAACTGGGCGCCGTCACCATCGCTACCAATATGGCAGGCCGTGGTACGGATATCATGCTGGGCGGCAACCCGGAATTTATGGCAATGAACGACCTGCGTAAGGAGGATCTCCCCGAGGAGCTCCTGCGGGAGGCAAACGCCTATTCCGAAACCTCCGATCCCGAGATTCTGAATATTCGCAGCCGCTACAAGGAGCTGCTTTCCAAGTACAAAGCGGAAATGGCAGAAGAGGCCCAAGCAGTCCGCTCTGCCGGCGGTCTGTTCATTATCGGTACGGAACGCCACGAAAGCCGGCGTATCGACAATCAGCTCCGGGGCCGTTCCGGCAGACAGGGCGATCCCGGCGAGAGCCGTTTCTATCTGAGCCTGCAGGACGATCTGATGCGCCTGTTCTCCTCCGACCGGATCATGGGTATGATGGATAGCCTGGGTCTGGATGAGGACACCCCCATCGATGCCAAAATGCTCTCCGGTGCGGTGGAAAACGCCCAGAGAAGCGTGGAAAGCCGCCACTTCAAGGCAAGAAAGAACGTTCTGGAATACGATAACGTGATGAACACCCAGCGTGAGGTGATCTATGCCCAGCGGCAGAAGGTGCTCCGGGGCGAAGACCTGCGGGAGAATATGCTCAGTATGCTCCGGGGGGTCATCGATTCTACCGTTTCCGATGCCCTCAGCCAGACCGGCGGTGTGGCGGACGAGAACAGCCTGCGCTCTGTGCTTGCCAAGCTGCAGGGGATCTACTTTCCCAGAGGGGCTTATGCCGATCCCGGCAAGAATCTTTCCGCACAGCAGCTGAGCGACGATCTGTATGACCTGGCGGTTAAGACCTACGAGGCCAAGGAAACTGCCGTTACCCCCACGGTTATGCGGGAGCTGGAGCGTGTGGTCATGCTCCGGGTGGTGGATGAATACTGGATGGACAACATCGATGCCATGGACGATCTGAAGCAGGGCATCGGCCTGCGGGCCTACGGTCAGCACGACCCGGTGATCGCCTATAAAGAAGAGGGCTATGAGATGTTCCAGGCCATGATCGCTGCCATTCGGGAGGAGACCATCCGCCGCCTCTTCCTGGTGCAGCTGAAGCCTCAGCAGGAGGTCAAGCGCCAGAAGGTAGCCAAGGAGACCGGTGCTGTGGGTTCACAGGCTACGATGGTGAAAAAGCAGCCTGTGCGTAAGGAAACAAAGGTGGGCCCCAACGATCCCTGCCCCTGCGGCAGCGGCAAGAAATACAAAAAGTGCTGTATGCAAAAAGATAAATCCGCCGGGATGGAGTAACATCCAGATAGAAAAGTGAAGATTGAAGAGTGGAGATCTTGATTATCTGCACGCTTCACTCTTAAATCTCCACTCTGACGGAGCTTATAAACTACAGAATTTGGATGTGTCATTATGTCTGTCATCGTAGAACGAATCGGAACAATGGAATATCTGGCGGCGGAAGGCATTTGTGCGCCTCACTGCTTTACCACCCGGTTCGGCGGTGTCAGCCAGGGGTATCTTTCCAGCCTGAACATCGGTATGCACCGGGGAGATGATCCCCGGAACGTGGAGCAGAATTATGTAAACTTAGCCGGGCTTTTAGGCATCTCCTGTGAGGATTTTGTGGTCACCAAGCAGACCCATTCGGACATCGTCCGGGCTGTGGACAGCACAGACCGGGGCAAATGTCTGGTGGAGGGTGCTTCACCGGAATGCGATGCGTTGGTTACAGATACTGAGGGAGTGGCATTGGTGGTGTTCACCGCCGATTGTACCCCTATCCTCCTTCACGACCCGGTGACCGGTGCCGTAGGCGCTGCCCACGCCGGCTGGCGGGGAACTGCTGCGGATATTGCCGGAAAGACGGTTCGGGCTATGGTAGCGGGTTATGGCTGCGACCCCCAAAACATCCGGGCCGCTATCGGCCCCAACATTGCCCAGTGCTGCTTTGAAACAGATGCCGATGTGCCTCACGCCATGCTGGCAGCCTTCGGGAAAGAAGCCATGCCCTTCATCCTCAAAAAGGGCCAAAAATATTATGTAAACCTAAAAGAGATCAATGCTCTGGCGCTGCGTCAGGCGGGAGTATCTCAGATCGAAATTTCTACAGAATGTACTGCCTGCCAGCCGGACCGGTTCTGGTCCCATCGGCGGGTAGGTGCGCAGAGAGGCTCTCAGGGAGCCATCATCGTTTGCAGGAGGTAAGCCAATGAAGCGATCTATCGCCATATTCCTTTTGCTGGCTGTCCTTCTTGCCGGCTGCGGTTCTGATGACCCCTATATCCCCTCCGGGGACGGTCTGACCTGGGACGAGGATTACACCGGACCTGTGGTCACCCAACCCAGCGAAGAGGAAGCACAGTCCCTGACTCTGACCTACTACCCCGATATATCTATGAACCCCTACACCTGCACGGATTACACCAACCGGGCTCTGTTCTCACTGATCTATCAGGGGCTTTTCAGCACCGATCGCAACTACCATGTAGAGCCTGTGCTGTGCAGCCGGTATACAATGTCCGACAGTATGACCACCTACACGTTCTATATTGACGACAAGGCTTCTTTTTCCGACGGTACCCGCCTGCGTCCGGAAGATGTGGTGGCCAGTCTGCAGGCAGCAAAGAACAACCGCTTCTACGGCAGCCGGTTTTCCAAGGCCAACAGCATCTCCCTGCAGGAGGATGGCGGCATCCGGATTGAAATGAATACCGCCTACGAAAACCTGCCCCTGCTTTTGGATGTACCCATCGTCAAGGAATCCCAGGTGGAGGAGGACTACCCTCTGGGCACCGGTCCTTACGTGCTTTCTACCAACGCAATGGGCTCCCAGCTGACCCGTCGTTCCAACTGGTGGTGCAGCTCTAATTTGATCATCACAGCACCTTTCATCCGGCTCATACACGCCGATTCCATCAACCATATCCGGGATGAATTCCAGTTTGGTGACTTGAATCTGGTGCAGGCTGACCCGGGTTCTGACAATTACGCCGACTACCGCTGCGACTACGAGCTGTGGGACAGCGAAAATGGTATTTTCCTGTTCCTGAGTACCAACCGCAACAGCAGTGTATTTTCCTCGGCACAGATGCGTAAGGCACTGACCTACGCCATTGACCGGGACCTTCTGACCAAGGAATACTACCGGGGCTTTGCCCGAAGTGCCACGCTCCCGGCCTCTCCCCAGTGCCCTTACTATAACACCACCCTGGCCGCCCGGTATGAGTATGATGCCAAGGCATTTGCCGCTGCCGTCACCGATGCCGGAATGAAAGACCGGGAAGTGGTGCTGCTGGTAAATAACGAGGACAGCCTGCGGCTGCGTGTAGCCAAGGCCATTGCCGAAATGCTGGAATCCGGCGGTCTGCTGGTAACCGTGAAGGAATCCTCCGGTAATGATTATTATTACCACCTATCCCAAGGGAATTATGACCTGTACCTGGGCCAGACCAAGCTGTCGCCGAATATGGATCTTTCCCATTTCTTCTCCACCTCCGGTAATCTCAATTACGGTGGCATTGCTGACATCACTGTCTACACCCTGGCCCAGCAGGCGCTGGAGAACCACGGCAATTACTACACCCTCCACCAAGCCATTATGGAGGACGGTCTGTTGTGTCCCGTGCTGTTCCGCAGCTATGCGGTGTATGCAACCCGTGGTCTGCTTACAGAGCTGACCCCTTCCCGGGATAATGTGTTCTACTACTCCATCGGCAAAGCCATGGAGCAGGCATATGTCCGGGAAACGCCTCAACAAACCGAAGAATGACCGCACGCCGCAGGGGGCTAGCTCCCTGCGGCATTTTAAATTCCGATTTATCGAGCAGTTATATGCTGCGTACAAATGATTTCGCCGTAGGCGACCTACTTTCTTGTTTCGCCAAGAAAGTAGGCAAAGAGGCGACACGGTGAGGCGCTGAGTTGATTGCTCCCGCAATCAAAGC
>JAFSFK010000007.1 GCA_017435245.1 Oscillospiraceae bacterium
GGCTGTGAACTACAACATCGAAGCAGCAGACTTCCTGACCTTCAACAGCTCCATGAAGATGGTCCAGATCAACACGCTGGTGGTTGCAGACTGCCGTACGATGGTTTCTGTTGAACTGTTTGATGCAGATGGCAATTCCCTGGGCGTCAGCAAGAACAGCGTTGAGAGCTACACCGCCCGTTCCGGTCAGGAACTGTTCAAGGCGATCCTGGCCTTCGGCGACAGCGCATACGCTAAGTTCCACTAAATAATAACTCCCCCGGCAACAATTGTTGCCGGGGGAGAAAATATTGTTTTGTTGGCATTTAGTCGCCACGTGCGGCAGTATCCAGAACGGTGGAGGCGTCGAAGAGACCTGTAAACCATTCGGCGTTGTTGTACAGGTTTGTGCCGTTTACAAGGACACGGCCCTGACGGATGTAGTCATCCACGATGATGGTCCAGGGTTGACCGTCGGTACAGAAACCCAGGTAGTAGTAGAAGCCTGCATTCTGGAGGGTGTTGTGCTTGTCACCCATATAAATAAGGCCGTCAGACAGGTCGGAATTCTGGGCAAATACCATTGTTTTTGCCTCGCCGATAATGGGGAGGACCTCGTTGGTCCACAGACCGATATCCGCCTGGATCTCTTCCAGCGTCATCATGCCGTATGCGGTGTTTTCGTATGTGTAGCAAGCCAACTCGTAACCGTTGGCACGCAGTACATCCGCCACCTCGGTGGCCTGCATAGTCTGGTCGTAAACATACTCACTACCCATTGTTTCCTCTGCTTCGGCAGTAGTTCTGTAGCCGAAGACACCCTCGTGACCGGAAACAGCAATGACTGCCTTTGCTCCCTTGTAGGAGAAATCGGGATGTTCCTCAACAAAGGCATCCAGAATGGGGATCATATCATATGCGCCGTACAGTGTCTGACCGGAGGCATCCACATACTCGCACTGGATATAACCGGTGCTGTCGGTAACCAGCTTGCTGGCAAAGCCGCTGCCGCCTGCATCTGCCAGTCCGTCGCCGTCACTGTCGATGAGGTAGGTGTCGTAATTGACGTTGGTCTGGGTAAGAATCACGGGTTTTTTGTCAGCGGGCAGGTAAATGGGCTTGGCAGTATAGACTGCGCTGCCGTCATCATTGAACTGGCTGGTAACGAAATCTTCGGGGCGAACCAGGATATAGCCGTTGGCATACAGCTGATCCAGAATATTGGAAAACTCAGTCAAGGTCAGATAGTTCTTACGGAAGGCACTGCCGTATTCTTCGTTGGCAAAGGCTCTTGTCGGATCTGCCATCAGCATATTGAAGGAAAGGTTCACGATGCTGTTGGGATCCTCCCAGGGAACCATCAGGTCCAGGGCGGACTGATATTCAGTCAGCATACCGGATAGGGTGGGGTAGTCCGCAAGAGAACCGGAGAAGCTGTTGATCAGAGAAATGGCACCTTCATAATCGTAGTGGCGCACGAGCATTTCGGCACGGGTCTGAATGTCGCTGGCTTCCATATTCAGCCGTGCTTCTTCTTCAGCAGCAGCCTGGGCAATCTCGTTTGCCAGCTGCTTACGCTGTACGGCACGGGTGATGGATCCAATCACGATCACCAGGATCACGATGACAGTCAAAGCCAAAATGATCAGCGGCAGGTATTTTTCCTTGAATATCTGCTCCTTTGTGGGCTTTCTGCGGCGAGGATTTACAGGCCGGCTGGATTCGTTGCGGTATTCTTCCATTGCAAACGACCCCTTTCAACATAGTTACAATCATTATATCGGTATTCGACAAAAAAAGCAAGACAAATCCAAGGATTCCTGACAGTAAAAACTGCGGGAAGCAGGATTCATTCTGCTTGCAAACTTGAGATATTTGCGGTATCATAAAAAAAGGAGTGATCGCTATGCAGCTTCGCATCAAACAGCGTGTTTTTTCCTGGACGGATTCCTATGATGTTTATGACGAGACCGGCAGAGCAAAGTATTTTGTAAAAGCGGAGTTTTTGGCCCTGGGTCACCAGACCCATGTCTATGAAAAAGATACGGGCAGGGAAGTGGGATCCATCCATCAGCGCTTGCTGACCTTTCTGCCGAAATTTGATATTGTTATTGCCGGTCGTGAAGTAGGCTGCGTATCCAAGCAGCTGAGCCTGTTTATGCCCCGGTACGACGTGGATTTTCAGGGTTGGGAAGCATCCGGTGATTTCCTGGGATGGAATTATACCGTCAGCTGCGGCGAATACAACGTACTGAGCATCTATAAGGAGCTGCTTGCCTGGGGAGATACGTACGTATTGGACTATGATGATCCTGCCCACGAGATTCCCGGATTGCTGCTGGTGATCGCCATTGATGCGGCAAATTGTGACAACTAAAGGAGAGAATTATGGAGAAGATCACAAGCTTTACCATTGACCATATCCGGCTGCAGCCGGGACTGTATGTATCCCGCAAGGATCAGGTAGGGGAGCAAACCATTACTACCTTTGATTTGCGAGTGACGAGTCCCAATGAAGAACCGGTAATGAACACCGCTGAGATGCACACAATTGAGCATCTGGCAGCGACCTACCTTCGCAATGAGCCTGCCTGGCAGGACAGGGTTCTGTATTTTGGCCCTATGGGCTGTCGGACAGGTTTTTACCTGCTGCTGGCAGGAGATCTGAGCTCCCGGGATGTGCTTGGACTTGTGACGGACTGCTTCCGGTTCGTCCGTGATTTTGAGGGCGAAGTACCCGGTGCCAGCGCAAGAGACTGCGGAAACTATCTGGATATGAATCTTCCTATGGCAAAATATTGGGGCAAGCGCTATACGGACTTGCTTGAGAATATCAGCGATGACCGTCTGGTCTATCCGGAATAAGGAGAGAATTATGAAGAAGCTTGGAATTATCGGTGCTATGACCGTGGAAGTGGAAACCCTGAAAGGACAGCTTCAGGATATCAAGATCAGCGAAAAAGCAGGGATGATCTTTTATGACGGTATGCTGGATGGATTGAATGTTGTGGTGGTACAGTGTGGAATCGGTAAGGTCAATGCCGGATTGTGTGTGCAGATTCTGTGCGACTGCTTTGGTGTGACCCATATCGTCAATACGGGGGTTGCAGGTTCTTTGTGTGCCCAGCTGGACATCGGCGATTTTGTTATCAGCCGGGATGCGATGTACCACGACTTTACCTGCAATGCCTTAAATCCTGATTACCTTGTAGGACAGGTGCCGGGTCTGGCGGTGCGGTTTTTCCCGGCGGACGAGCAGTTGGTGAAGCTTGCCTATGATGCGGCGCAGCAGGTACACGCAGGTCACGCCAGAATCGGAAGAATAGCCAGCGGAGATCAATTTGTGGCATCCAAAGCACAGAAAGAACAGATCATTGCGGATACAGAAGCGCTGTGCACCGAGATGGAAGGGGCTGCTATTGCCCATGCTGCTTGGCGAAACGGGATCCCCTTTGTGGTCATCCGTGCCATTTCCGATAAAGCAGATGACTCTGCTGAGATGGACTACCCCACTTTTGAGGCCATCGCCGCAAAACGCTGTGCCGATGTGACACAGACCCTTGCCCAGAAATTAATGGAAATTTAAAAGAAAAGAGCCACCTCACAAGAGGTGGCTCTAAGTGTTGCGCAGATCAGATTACTTGCTCAGATCGAACAGCATATTCATCAGGAGAACTTCGTCCTCACGGGTCTGAGCGAACAGCTCCAGATCGTCGCCGGACTCCTCGATCAGACGGCCGACAGCGATGTACTGGGACAGAGAGGACTTCAGGTTGAAAACGTCACCCTCCTGGCTCTTCAGGTAAACATCGTTCTGGCAGGCGTTGACAGCGGCCAGGAATTTCTGGACATCGGTAATGTTGTTGAGCTTCATAACACATTGCTCCTTTTTTATTTTTTAGTGCCTTTAGCTTATCACAAATTTTGGAAAAAGGCAAGTGTTGGACGAAGCAAAGTTTACAAAATTATACAGCGAAAATTGTGCAATATACACATATAACAAATAGGGTGGTGAAATTTGCCAAATCCTGTTCGTGTTTTTGGATGAAAGTGCCATATTGCAATTTGCCGGATATCCCTTAAAATAATTTTATAGTCTGATTTGGAGGTTTTGCGTATGTTTTATAAGGGAAAACCCGATATCATCATAAAAAACGGTACCATTGTTGACGGTACCGGAGCACCTGCTTATTTTGCGGATATTGCCATCGTTGGGGATAAGATCGATTATATCGGTGACCTTGAGGGTGTAACGGCTCCGCTGGTGATCGATGCCCACCATAAATATGTTACTCCCGGATTTATCGATCCCCACTCCCACGTGGATTTTACTATGTGGGCCAATCCGGAGAACGGCAACTATATTCATCAGGGTATTACCACCGCTGTGGCCGGTAACTGCGGCTATTCGATGCGGCATTATCTGGCGGGCATTCCCTTTGATCCTGCGGGGGACAGTGTAAAATGCGTCTATGATTATGCAGGCGCAGATCCTTCCCAAGTGCCGAAGGGGGCAATGGCAGCGGTGCTGGACAAGGTAGAGGCAATGGGATTTGCATCCAACACAGCCTGGCTGTGCGGCCATAACGATCTGCGTGTCCTGGCGAATGTACACAGCGTGGAAGCCACCGATGAGCAGTTTCGAATTATGGCAGATTTCCTGCGGGAGGCGATGGAGGCTGGATTCATTGGCTTCTCCACCGGCCTTGAGTTTGATCCCGGTGTGATGTGTAAGCCGGAAGAGGTGGAACGCCTTGCGATGGTGGCTGCAGAGTATGATGCCAACTACTCCACCCATATGCGTGACGAGGGTACGTATATTCTGGAGGCGGTCAATGAGTTCCTTAATGTGATCCGCAAGACCGGTATGCGTGGAACCGTATCCCATTTGAATGTCAAATATGATAACGGCGTTCCCAATGAATATCTGTTCAAGGGTATGCAGATGCTGAAGGATGCCAGAAATATTGAGCATCTGAATGTGTATGCGGATATGCTGCCCACCTGCTTTGCCACCGGTGGTGCACAGGCGATGCTGCCTGCCTGGCTGTATGCGGATGGGTGGGATAAGGCAAAGGAGATCCTTGCCGATCCTGCAGGACGGGAGAAGGTGAAAAATGACCTGAATCGCTACTGGCGTTTCCTGGCTGCCGGCCAGTGGGAC
>JAFSFK010000107.1 GCA_017435245.1 Oscillospiraceae bacterium
ACAAGTTGACAACAAATTAGCAATGCTCCCTGAATGAATATGAAGAGCTAAATGAAGGGAAATCCTTGCAAACAAGCTTAGATGAAGCTTGATGAAGAGCCATGAAGTTTAGGGGTTTCATTTCCCCACGATGAAGCCTCTTTCAGAGTAAAAAATCGCAAAAATCAGGTTTTGACAGCGTTTGCGGCGTTTTGTTAATCCAAAAATGAAACACATCAGTGGGTTTACGACAGATTTACGACAAACTGATAATGTTCGACAATAAAAATTTACGACAAAACGAGCCATTCGTCTTTTTACGAATGGCTCGTTTTATTTGTTTTAGGTTTTGTTTACAACTTTTTTGGTTGCGCTGATTTTTGCATTGCTGTATTCAACAACATCTTTAATTGCAATCTTTTTCATTGCAGATATAAATGTTTCCATAAACGCAAAATTAATTTTACCATCCTTTTCGGGTAATCTGATTTCCTTATGTTTTACAACATTCCATCCGCCCAATTTGTTTTTGTAGGAATAAATTGGCAGATCAGTCACTTTGTTGATACACATAACCATAAACAAATATTGGTTAGGCGTAGGTTTGTTCTCTGCCAATTTCCATTGGATAGCATAAGAGTCCGAAAGAACGGTAAAATCCCTTGACTGATAATAAGCTCTGTAAACATCGCTATTAGAAGGAAGAGAAATCACGTTGCTTATGACAGTTGCTCCTGATTTGGGAGCATAATAATTCAATCCTTGATTTTGGAAGCTTGATGTAAGACAAGGAAGTACATAATCATCAGTCGGCTGCTTTGGTAGTTCCTTCGCCTTATACGGTAATTTCTTTATCGTTACCTTTTCAAAAAGATTACCTACAATATATGTACCCCAATTATCGTCGCCAAGCTCAGCAAATCTCTCAAGAGTGTTAACCTCTTCTTCCGACAATTCGTAATTGTCGAATCCGCTTACTTTTAAGTAAGCGGATAGCTCAGCTATCCGCTGAGCTTCCAGCTCAGCTATAAAGGATTCCATAAAATCATAATCAATTTCGCCGTTTTTTACAGGTAGCACTAATTTTTGACTTTTAATAACATCAACATTATAGCTTGATGTTCCCCAAGAAAACAATTCAAAAGGTTTCCTCATTGCGACAAGGAAAAACTGAGCATTATTTTTATTGAACTTACTTATTTTAGGCTTCAGTACTTTGATTTTATCACCGGTAAAATACGGTTTTTCTTGGTAAAACATAGTAGCTGTATCCTGCCCAAATGCAATAGTATTGCCCTTGTTTAAATATTGCTCATCTTCATCTATAAAACCTTTTTGACCATTGTTAGAGCTTGTTCTAACTATATAAGGATATTTGCCTTTTTCTTTGATAACAATCTTATTCGCATCGAATCTTTTGGTGTATGATTCTACCTCAAACAAATCGCCAAGCGTATATTCGCCCCACTTAACCGCTTGTAATTTTTCATTAAGTGAGGCTTCTATTGTCCCAGGCGGTCGTCCTCCATCGGCTGATTTTTTAGGAGTGTTGATACTTCCCAAGCAAGATAATCGCCGATTGTCTTTTTGAAATCGTCTAAATTTGGTTTAGTTTCAATAGGCGCAGTTTGATTCCAGTCATTGCCGTTTTCAGGATCAATGTGTCCTTCGTAATATTCTTTTTCAGTAAGAATGCTAAGCTTTGTTTTTCCAAAACGCACTAAATCTACAACTTCCTGATAACGCTCTTTCGCTCTATCAGTGTCAAATAGATTCTTACTTGCTTTTTTGCGGTCAGAACGAGTATAGCCGTCATTTGAAAAATCAATAAATTTAACAATATCATCTTTCTGATGAGCTTCACCTACTCGGAAAACATAAATATTTGTTAAAACACTTGATTTGCCGATAAATAAATCTATCGGCATTTTAATGCTTGCAAGGAGTGTGCTATGCTGCAAAATACTCTTGTTATATTCTGTAGCCTTACCTGATCCAGCAGAATTTTGAATTATAATAGCTGCATAGCCCTTTTCCATCATAGAAAGAGCTTTTTCGACAAATATCATTCCATTGCCTTCGGCAGAGTACGGAGGATTCAAAACGAAAGCATCTGCAGGGAACTTTTCGTCAGTCTTACCAAATCCATAATGACCGTCAAAGTTTAAAGAGTCTTTGTTCAAAATGTTTGAGCTGCCGTCACCCATCATAATCATATTGAGCACGGCAAGCATATAAACGTTTGAAAGAATTTCCAAACCGAGCAACTGGTTAGCTTTAATCTCTGCTTCTTTAATAGCTAATTTTTCAGGAGACTTTATTGTATTTTTGGCATCTATCAGCATTTCGTTCATAGCGGCAACAAGCAAACCTGCCGAACCCGTTGCAAAGTCCCATACATAAGAGTCTTTATTAACTCTTGCAAGACGGCACAAAAGCGTTGCAACGTAAGAAGGGGTTAGTACAACGTCATTAAGCTGATCCTGTGTAAAGCCGAGCCAAGAGTACATCTCGTTAAACAACTTACCCGTAAAATCAGTTGTTAAACCGATTTTATAATAAATTCCAAGGTCATCAACAATTTTAATAAATACACGCTTTAACTGGCTTTCGCCATCTTCAACTTTGTTGATATTATCCGTAGTGAGCGTATTTTGGAGAGTTCTTACAATCAAATCTTTCTTATCTTTAGGAAGCTTTTTAGCGTTGAGGAAAGAGTTGATTTTTCGAATCATAATATCGCCGTCTCTATCGCCTTCTTCATCAGAAGACTTAAGCTCGGCTTTAGTCAGCGGATATACCTTATTATCAACATCACCGAGTGTTGCCATAATTGATGCGGCAACGAGATAAACACGGTCGTTTTCGCTAAGACCTTTTTCGCTCTTGAATATGTCGTTATTGAGCTTAACGAGGTTTGCAGTAATTTCTTGTTCTCTGCGCTCCTTTAATTTTTCAATTTCTTCTTGAGGGAGAGATAACTGTTTTACTTTTTCAATAAACGCAGAAAAATGTTCTTTTTTAAGGAAAGAGAGGTCGGTATAATCAGCAACTTCCTGACCTACACCGAAATTGCTCTTAGATACGTAATAAACGCCAATTTGATGAATAATCTTTCCGTCTGCTGCCTTATGTCCGGTAACGCCAATAGCAATAACATCTGTATAACTTGTATAATGCAATACGGCATTTGCGTAATGAACAGCACCGTTTACAGCATAAGAGTTGATATTAGCAAAGTCAGGTTGATTCTTTGCTGTTTTATTGGCTACGTTACCTTCGTCATCCAATTTAACAAGTTTATCTTTATAGCCTTTGTACTCGATAAGGATGGGATAATCTTTTCCGTCATTAGCTTTCAAAATCAGCTTAGCATCAGGACGATTACCGCCTTTGCCACCATTCTTAGAAAAATAGTCATTAAGAGCCTGATCTATCTCCGTGTTCAAAGACTCCTGCTCCAATTTATAACTTATTTTATATGATTTGAGCCAACCGTTTACTAAATCAGCAATATTAGGCTCGATAGACTGAACTGTATTTTTAGCCATTTTCTTTCTCCTCTTTCTGCTTTTTTAAGTATTCATCTGCTGCTTTGTTGAACAAATCGGTCATGCTGTGCATATTGTCGTCTAGGGCGATCGCAGATAGCAAAAGTTTCACTTTTTCGGGGTCCATTCTAAACTGAACTTGTCGTGTGCGATTTGCTTTATTAGTACAATCCAAAACGCTTGTCCTCCTATCACAAATGATATCATTATATCTTGATATAATGATATCATTATATGGTGAAAAAGTCAATGTATTTTGATAATTTCGATAGGTGTTTCTTTGCTTGGCATAGTAAACACCTTCGAATTTTTACGACAGATTTTACGACAAATGGGATAAAATTATGCCATATTATGATAGGTTGTTTTCTATAATGAAACCGCTTTGGATTAACAAAGTCAGGTAATGGCAGGATAAATAAGACCATAAGATATATCCCGCCCAAATCCCCACGATGAAGCCCCTGGACTAATTTAGACGGCAAGCCCGCAGGTTTTTACCTGCGGGCTTAAATCGTGGATATTGAAGCTGTACTTTTTTGAAAAAGGTTGTATAATGGAGTGTGACTCCAACAAAAAGAGGTTAAAGCTATGAAGATCCGCAATACGATCAAAGAGTTTGCCGTCATCACGGTGGGCACAGCCATTGTGGCGGCTGCGGTGTTTTTCTTTATGCTGCCCAGCCACGTGTCTGTAGGCAGTGGCGCAGCTTTGGCGATGGTGCTGAGCAATTTTATTCCACTTTCGGTTTCTGCCATTACGCTGATTATGAATGTGGGCCTTTTGGTCATTGGCTTTTTTCTGATCGGACCGGAATTCGGCGCGAAAACGGTCTATTGTTCTATTCTGCTGCCCTTGATCATGGGCGTATTTGAATGGATATTTCCTAACTTTCAGTCCATCACCCAGGACCCGCTGCTGGATGTGATCTGCTATATACTGGTGGTGGGTGTGGGCGTAGCAATTTTGGTCTCTCACAACGCATCCTCCGGCGGCCTGGACATTGTTGCTAAGATGATGAACAAGTTTCTTAGAATGGATGTGGGCAAAGCAATGTCTTACTCAGGAATTGCTGTTGCCTTGTCCTCTGCGCTGTGCTATGACAGCAAAACGGTGGTGCTTAGCTTGCTTGGTACTTACTTCGGCGGCATTATCGTGGATTATTTCATTTTTGGTATTAATATCAAGCGGCGGGTTTGTGTGATCTCTCAAGACTTGGATGCCATTGTGGATTTCGTGCTCCACCAGCTGCACAGTGGCGCCACCCTCAATGAGATCACCGGCGCCTATGATAAACAGCCCAAGAGGGAGATGATCACCATCGTGGATAAAAACGAGTACCGATGCTTGATGGACTACATCCGCAAGGTGGATCCCAAGGCTTTTGTGACCGTCTATTCCGTCAGCGATATGCGCTACCAACCGAAGATAAAAAAGTAAGCAGATTTGCCTTTCAAAACAGCAGAAAAATACGGCTCTGACCACAATTGGTCAGAGCTTCCTTTTTTGCCGGAAAAGTGGTTGATAATACTTGATTTTTTGGTGCAAAGGTGCTATTATGTAAAATATATTGGGCAAGTATAAGCAAAAGTGTTTTTTCGGCAGGAAAAACTGGAAAAATATGAACAAAATGCGAACAAAAACCTGAGAAAACGTGGTTTTTAGGAAAACAACAGCTTCCGGAAACAAACAGAGATCCGGGAGGCAAAAAAATGAAACTCTTCGCCGTTTTAAGGAGGCCGCAAATATGAAAAAATTGAGAAAGGTTTTATCCGCAATCGTGTTGCTTTGCATGATCGCTACAATGCTGCCGCCGCTGCAGTTTATTAAGGCCGCAGAGGTGACCCAGCGTTATGAACTGGATACCGACGGTATTGACCCGGGCGCTACATACCTGATCGTCAATGCCGGCGCTGCGGGAAATGCTAACGCACTGCGGTTTTATTACAACAACTACTGGAACAGAGATTTCCGCAATCAGACCTTGACGGTCAACAATAAGGACGGTATTTATTACATCAATACCGGCTTTACCAATGAAGCGGACTGTCAGTTCCGGTTCAGCGCTGCCAACGCAGGTCAGGTTACTCACGACAGCTATTCTATGGATCTGGCAAACTCCGGTTTTACCTCCGGCAATGCCAGCAACACCCTGACCTTTACCAATGTGGGCGGCGGTCAGTATCAGATCCATTACACCTCCTGGTGGTCGACATACTATTTGCGTTACAACAATTCCGATTGGTCAAGAACGGATAGTTCCGCCACGGTCTATTTGTACAAGCTTACGGAGCACGTGGAAGGCTACGATGTGATCTTCGACGGCAACGGCTACACCACCGGTAAACTGCCGGAGAATGCGACGATGCTTTCTCCCGGCGAGGAGTATACACTGCCGGAGCCTCCCGAGGCGCTGCGCAAGGATATCGGCGAAGATACCTGGCTGTTCTTGTGCTGGAATACTCTGCCGGACGGTTCCGGTACGGAGTACAGACCCGGCGATACCATCACGGTGACAGAAGATGTTACCCTGTATGCCGACTGGTATCAGCAGACCAAGTACACGATTTCTATGATCACCTATCTGGACGGTGTCGCAACGGATGTCGATAAGTTTGCCGGCTACGACAGACATTTCTATGCAAAGCTGGAAGGCGGCGACGGCACGTATATCCCGATGACAAGACGGGAAGAAGGTACATACAGCGCCAAAGTGGTGGACAACGGCACTTACGAGATCTACGCGCAGACCGTCGATGGAGAATATGCCCCTGTCCACGGACATAAAGTGGTGGTCTTTAATCAGACCGGTATCACCGAATGTCTGCACTACAGCATCACTTATGATGCAGCCGGCGGTGTTTGGCCGGAAGGTCAGGAACCTGCAGTTGAAAAGTGCCACGACGGCGAAACTGTCATTGCCTCCGAGATCCTTCCCACCAGAGAAGGCTACCGGTTCCTTGGCTGGGAGGATCAGGATAAAAACTTCCGGCATCCCGGTCACCCCATCACGGAAAGCGCAGATCGGACGATCGTTGTGACGGCGGTTTGGGAAAAGCTGATCGATGTTACGGTCCAAGTGACAATCGACCATAACGCAG
>JAFSFK010000108.1 GCA_017435245.1 Oscillospiraceae bacterium
CACGCCTGTGTTTTTATATGTACATTCAAATTCCGATTTATCGAGTAATCAATGTAGGGCGGGGCCTTGGTCCCGCCGCCCAATAATTTACACATAAATTATTGGGATTTCCGAAGGAAATAGCCAATGATCACCTACGGTGATATGATTTTGTTTTACAAAATCATCGGCGGCAGCAAGCCGCCGCCCTACACTGGCGTATGGAATTCGGCTCGATAAACCGGAATTTATCAACTGTTTATTCCTGAGGCAGCACCACTTCTTTTACGATGCCGTCGGGGAAAATATGAATGGTATGGTCCGGGCCGGTATTGTTAATAGCTCCCAAGAGGATCTCCCACACACCGTTATCCATCGTAAATCCGGTACGAGCCACTTCGTAAACCCCAACATCCAATTCATTTGCCCAGGAAAGTGCGATTTCTTCTGCCTCTGCCCTGCTTCGTATCCCCTCCGCCACCACAGCAGATGCCAAGATACCGTTGATCTCTTCCTCGTATTGATCATACCAGCCGTCAGCGCCGGTATTTAAAAACACGTAATCCCCGGGAAGATACTTTAATCTAATATAATTCCAGTTTTTCCTCCCATCGTAGGTACCGATACTGACCTCCTGGCCGCCAATATAGTCGGTTTTTGTTTTCAGCCCCGTACCGCAAACGCCCCAGCCATCAAAATACATCAGGCTCAGACTGCCAACCTGCTGCCCTTCGGGACGAAACACGATGCCGAAATTTCCCGTTTCCGGTGAGTATTCTGTGATCTCATACTCCCAGCCATCGGGAATCACCAAAGACATATTGGCATAGCCGTGGCTGTTACTGATCAAAGTTCCCGCTGCATCCACCTGCTCTTCTTTTCTTTCCGCAGCGGCCGGAGTTTCGTCTGCACAGGCTTCCTCCAGTCCACAGCCTTCTGCGGGCGCATCGTCCATCATTCCATCCAGCTGCAGGGAATATTCATTGTCCACAGCAGCCGTGTCCGCCTTTCCCGGAAGCAGCACCGCCAGGCAGACAGCTGCACACACCAGCGGCGCACCGATCCCCAGCAGCTGCTTCTGCCGTCTTTTTCTCAGAGCGATCCGTTCGTGGCTGCGGCGGAAGATCTCCGCCTTGCGTTCTTCAAAATTCCTCATAATAAGCTTTCACCCTCCTCTCCCAGGATGGTGCGAAGTGCCTTCTTTGCTCGATACAAAAGATTATCCACCTGCTTCTTACTCTTTTTCATCACCCGGGCGATCTGCTCATAGCTAAGACCTTCAAAGTACTTCATATGCACCGCCGCACGCATATCCTCCGGCAATTGTCCCAATGCATCGTGGATGGTTCGCTTGCGCACATCGGAGAGGATCCTCTCCTCCATACTCTGCCATTGGGCAATGCTTTCCGCCTCCGAAAGAGGCTCCATTCGAATCAGATTTCTGCGCTTGATAAAGTTCAGTGCACGGCTGCGTCCGATCATAAACAAATAGGTCTTCAGACTGACTTTAAAATTATACCGTCCTTTATGTACGATCAGGTCCGCAAAGGCATCGATGGCGATATCCTCCGCAGTATGATGATCCTTCACGTACCGGTCGATGAAAAACACCAGACTGTCAAACAGCTCCTTTACGATCTCGTCAAAGGCACTCTCGTCCCCATCCAGGTAACGGCGGTAGCTACTGGCACCGTTATCCATAGGCGCTCCTCCCATCTTTTTTCTTTCATTTATTATACAGGCAACGCCCCATAATTCCTAACAAAAAATCGCAAAAATATCATCAAAAAAATACAGGCTGCGCAACAGCACAGCCTGTAATATTTTATTTGGCGTAGTCTTCACCGTAGCATTCAGCCACTGCCTGATGGGCCGCCAGCTGCAGCTGGGTGATCTTCTCTTCGCTGAGATCGTAGCTGGGACGCCAGGTGTTGCCGATGCAGCTCTTGCCCGTGAGCACCTCAAACCAGACACAGGCGTTCAGGTACTGACCGCCACCCACATCGCCATCGTGGTACATATCCTCCAGGCACAGGGTATCGCCTACCAAGGCTCTGGCAATGGTCCATGCATCACCGGTGGGGATCCGATCCACCGCATTCTCCTGGCAGATCTCCCGGGACACCTGGTTGATGATATTCTGCTGCTTGGTCTGAGCGGAAGCATCGGGAATCTCTGCATGACCTGCCTGATAGGCCCAAGTCTGCTGCCAGTAGAGCTTTGCATTGGGATAATCCTTCTTCAGCTGATCGTACAGATCCTTTGCATAAGGCTCACAGGAACCCTTGGCCGTTTCATAGTCCGCAGTCGTTTCGGGCTTAAAATGCTGCTGCAGGGTGATCACATCCCAGTCCATAAAAGGCAGTGCATCATAGCTGGTGGTAATGCCCGCAGGATTCCAGCGGCCCATAGAGTTGGATACCCAGTAGGAATACTTGCCCAGGCCCTCATCCTTGTTGGTCAGCCAGTTCCAGTGCTCCTCCAAAGTACAGCCGGACTTATACAGGTTGGTAACATTGATCTCAACGCCGGCGGCATTGGCAATATTGTAAAGTTCGGTAGCAAAGTAGTAACTGAAGGAGTTGCCGATCATCAGCAGATTGATGGTTTCCTTCTCGTCAGCGGTAGACCAGTAGTTCAGATCTTCATAGCTCTGACCGTCCACAGTTGCGGACTGTACCTTTTCATCCCGGTAAGCGATCTTGCCGCTGTATGTATAGCCATCCTTGGGTGCCAGAGTATTGCTGTAGCTGTAAATCTGAACATTCTCACCCAGGGTAATGGTACCGGGAGTGGTCTTGGTACCCATCACGGAGAACACCTCCACGCCATCCGGATCGTGGCTGATGAGGGTGCTGTCTTCAATGGTAACACCGGTTTTAAAGTAGCTGACATCGATATCATAGAAAACAACACAGGAAGCCTTGGAGGCCAGGGTAGAATTCTTGATCACATTTGTGCTCTTGTATGTTTCGGCAGGATCAAAGATGGCGATGGCTGCGCCACCCTTGCTGCTTATGGTCATATTCTCAACAGCAATACCGCCTTCATTAACTCGCACACCGATGCCGTACTGGGTCAAAGTGCCGTTTTTTAATGTAGTCACACCGTTTTCGGAACCGATCTGGCTGACTTCCACACCGTTGCCGTCGTTGGGGCTGGTATTGACTGTAAATCCATTGAAATCAAGGGTGCAGGAGTACGGCAGACGGATGGGCTTGTTATACGTAATATCCTGCAAAAGCTGGATCTGGGTGTTGCCGGAAGGATCCACAACATCCGTCAATTCGCTCAGATCGGTGATATTTGTGACCACGTCACCGGTAGTAGCGGTAGCGATCGCACCTGCAGTATTGGAAGATGCCTCGTTTTCTTCCGGCTCAACTGCGGGTGCAGCGCAGGCTGCCATAGACAGGCAGAGTGCAAAAACAAGCAGCCAAGACAGCAGCTTTTTCATCATAAGAAGATACCTCCTGTAGGAAAATACAGTTTTATTTTATTACATTCCTCCGGGAAAAGCAACAAAAACCCCCACCGGCGAAATGCTTAAGTTGTGTTTTCCAACTGTTATTTTTGTGCTGCTGTATACTGATACGCATATTCAGTTCTTTTGCAGCAAACGAAGCCCTTTTTCGTCCAGGATCTCCACCGTTCCACGGGAAAGCTTTATAAGACCCTCGCTTTGGAAATACCGCAGCATTCGGGTCACCACTTCCCTGGGATTTCCCATATGATTACCGATCGCTTCGTGGGTCAGCTTCAACACATTGGTTCCCTCCAAAGCCGCTTCTTCCAGCAGGAACGCCGCCAGACGCTTGTCAAAGCTTTTCCACATCACCTGCTCCATCAGCCACATCACATCCGAAAAACGGGCTGCCATCACTTCATTCGTATAATTGGCAAGAGGGGCGGATTCCTCCATGATCCCCTTATATACAAAAGGCGGGATCAGCCAGTACTGGGTTTCTTTTTCCGCCTGGATGACAACATCAAATTGAATGCTGTTCATAATGCAAAAGGCAGAAAACAAACACAGATCCATTTCAAACAGCCGGTAAAGGGTGATCTCCCGTCCCTCATCAGACAGATAGTATGCCCGCAGCTGACCGGTTTTCACCAGTAAAAGGCCGGTACAAGTAAGATTTCCATTGTGGATGATCTCTCCTTTTTGCGCCGTCCGCAAAGAAACGCTGCTATGAAGGGTTTGCTGCTGCCCAGGTGTCAGTTTGTTCCACACCGCAAAACACTCCGAAAACTCCATAGTCTGCCTCCTTTCCTGCATTCAGTATAGACGCCTTTTACCTTTCTGTCAAACGCCATTTGTTGACTTTGGCAAAAAAGGGATTATAATAGCACTATCACTTAATAAAGGAGCAAATTCCAATGAGAATCGCAGTAACTTACGCAGACGGAGAGATCTTCCAGCATTTTGGACACTCTCAGCAATTCAAGGTGTATGAAGTAGAAAACGGCAGTGTGGTTTCTTCCCAAGTGGTAGATACCAATGGCAGCGGACACGGGGCACTGGCAGGTCTGCTGGGCAGTCTGAATGTAAATATGCTGATCTGCGGCGGCATCGGCGGTG
The DNA here is from genome assembly GCA_017435245.1 of Oscillospiraceae bacterium. Taxonomy (GTDB): domain Bacteria; phylum Bacillota; class Clostridia; order Oscillospirales; family Oscillospiraceae; genus Faecousia. The sequence goes on from JAFSFK010000108.1 coordinate 4,565, forward strand.
GCGCCCAAATAGCACTGGCGGAAGCAGGTGTGGTGGTGTACGGCGGCGTTACCGGCGATGCAGATCTGGCGGTTGCGGATTTCCTTGCCGGTAATCTGGCATTCAATCCCAATGTCCGGTGCAGTCATCACGACCACCATCACGGCGAAGGCCACACCTGTGGTGACCACGGCTGCGGCGGTCATTGCGGCGGTCACGAATGATCCAAATCGACAAGAGCGGAACGTATTGTTCCGCTCTTCTTTTTGTGTACAAATCCCGATTTACCGAGCAGTTAGGTTTAACATTGTAGGGGTCGATGCCTACATCGACCCGAAAAAAATCGGACCTCGATGGGCCAGTTAAGTTTTTCGTCCATTGAGGACGAAAAAACTTTTGGGCGGATGTGGGCATCCGCCCCTACGAGTTCCATCCAACAGCTCGATAAACTAAAATATAACTTATGTGATAATATCACGGAAAGGACGCTCCTTGCTGGGTATACTAAAGAAAAAAACAAAAAGGAGCGATCATTATGGCAGCAAGAAATATCGATCAGATTCATTTTCATAAGTTATCCGAAGGCAGCAAGCCGGTACTGGTAGACTTCTGGGCCCCCTGGTGCGGCTACTGCCGCAGAATCGGCCCGGCATATGACCGGATCGCCGATCAATTCAGCGAAGAGATCGAAGTGGTAAAGATCAACATTGATGAAGAACCCCATCTGGCAAACGCAGAAAAAATCGAAGTAATCCCCACCCTGGTCCTCTACAAAAACGGAAACGCCGTGGATTCTGTGGTTGCACCGGAATCCAAGGCAGCGATCGAGGCTTTTATCCACCAGGCACTGCACAAGTAAGGAGGTATCCCTATGAACCCCCACATCTATGATATGCTGATCATCGGCGGCGGCCCTGCCGGCTATACCGCTGGTCTATACGCCGCCCGGGCAGGACTGGATGTCCTGCTGCTGGAAAAATTATCTGCCGGCGGACAGATGGCGCTGACCCATCAGATCGACAATTATCCCGGCTTCCCGGATGGCATTGACGGATTTGAGCTGGGGGAGAAAATGCAGCAGCAGGCAGAATTCTTTGGTGCAAAAACGGAATATGCAGACGTGACCGCTGTGGAACTGAACGCTGATCCCAAAGCCGTCCATTCCAGCGAGGGTACGTTCTACGGAAGGACCGTTGTCATTGCCACCGGTGCCAATCCCAGAGAGCTGGGACTGGCCAAGGAAAAAGCTTTGGTCGGAAAAGGCGTTGCCTACTGCGCCGCCTGTGACGGTATGGCATTCCGGGACAAAACCGTTGCAGTGGTAGGCGGTGGAAACAGCGCCGTGGCAGATGCCTTGCTTTTAAGCCGTATCGCTAAAAAGGTCTACCTCATCCACCGCAGGGATTCCCTCCGGGCCACCAAGGTCTATCACCACCAGCTGGAAAAGGCAGAGAATGTGGAATTTATATGGAACACTCAGGTAACGGATCTTCTTTCTGAGGAAAAGCTGACCGGCGTTCAAATTCAAAACACCCTTTCCGGTGAACGCACTACCACTGCACTTGACGGTCTGTTTATCAGCGTGGGCAGAGCTCCCGCCACCGGACTGTTTGACGGTCAGCTGGCGCTGGACGCAAGCGGTTATATCATCGCTGATGAATCCACCAAGACCAGTCTTCCGGGTGTATACGCCATAGGGGATGTCCGTAGTAAAGCGGTGCGGCAGATCGTCACCGCAGTGGCAGACGGCGCTGTGGCTGTGCATATGGCGGAGGAATTCCTGGCAGAACACGTATAATACCGAACCCCCAAGTCCTGCGGACTTGGGGGTATTTTCAGCTAATATAGCTGCCCTGACGGACAATATAGCGATTTCCGGTACTCAGCTGCACCGATACAGTATAGGTATATTCCCCTGCCGGGATATCCCTTAAATTCTCCAGATGGTCGCTAAGTTCCACGCACCGGATGGTACTGCGGGCATAGCCGTCCTGCTTGGGAGATTCTTTAAACCGGTCTTTATCCAGAGCGGTAAACTCCACACTCTTGAAACGCTCCCCGGTTTGCATATGCTCCAATTCCACTGTGGTGCTGATAATTCGGTAATTTGTACGTACCTGTCCCCGGAAGGGTGCGTCGATCCCCTCTGCCTGTATCTGAACCGGAGCAGCAGCGCCGGTCACAAGATCCCGGTTGGTGATGGGGATATAGTGAGTATCCAGCAGATCCCGGAAGGTATACCGGGCATCCAGCTGCCAGGTACTGAGCCTGCCGCTGCTGCCCTTACCCACACCGTGCTCATGGGTGGGAACATAGCTGGCATCGATATCGATTGTCCCATCCTGCCGGCGCATCACCATCGGGTCCCGGGCAACCAGCCGGATATGTCCATAACCGGGATCCCGCATAACGATGGCATCCCCCAGCAGCAATCGTGTATAACACTCGGTGATCCGTTCCGGGGTATTGACCCGGATCACCTCATCGGTAAGCAAGGTATCCGCCCGATAATCTCCCAAAGGCAAAACGCCGTACAGCTTCTGGTTTTCCTCTGTGGGAACGATATCTCCGGTGTACCCGAACTCAATGCTGGGACAGACCCGCTGCCAGGACCAGTACACCGCACCGGAGCAGTCATTTCCCATATATACATCCCAGGGTGCTGCCTCGCTTCCTCTGGAAAGAGGAGATGCGTCACTATATTCCGGCACCCAATCGGCTACATAGTCATCCTCCGTCAGGCAAACTCTGGCACGCTCCACAGAGCCGTTTTTCTGGGTATAGGGCAGTCCGTAATGGACCTGATTTTTTTCATAGATTTTATAAGAGCCGGTGTATGCGGAGGTAAACGCCATATCCTTGGCGGGGATCCAACGGAAATTGCCCTGGGTTTCCATATGGGCCACGATCTCTTTGCGCATATCGATGGCACTTCGGGGCAAAAGCTCCGTTCTGCGGGACACATCCCGATATAATCCCTCTGCTGTGCCAGTGTTCTGCGCACACAGTTCCTGAGGCTTTCCCAGCAACCGCAGATAACTGACTGCTCCGATGATCACGCCCGCATTGATGCCGGCAACCGCACCCACAGCGGCAGAGGTCCTGTCTGCATAGATCGTGCTGTCATCGCAGTAACCGGTGAGGGCATTCCGATTTCCTCTGGGTGTAGCCACATAAGGGGCGTCCGCACCAACGGTGCAGTTTTCGATTTTTCCCCGGTTCACACCGGCAACTGCACCTGCAGCCACAGCATTGGCATCCACCACCAGGGAGAGATTTTTCAGTGTCAGGTCTTTGACCGTCCCCTTTTCCCCCACACATCCGAAGAAACCCTGATTTCCGGAGCCATCCGCTATAATGCGGAAATTATAAATGCTTTTTCCGTTGCCGTCCAGGGTCCCGTTAAAATCAAAAGGTTTCCACACCGCACCGTCCAGATCAATGTCCGCCATCAGCCGGTAATTGCCTTCCGGTGCCAGAGGGATCTGCAGCAGCATTTCAACAGTGTCAATATTCACAAGCTCCATAGTCGCCTCCATTATTTCTGCTTGCGGAACTGGGTTGCCGTCACACCGGTTGCCCGGCGAAACCGTGCCGAAAAATACCGGTCACTCTTATATCCCAGTTTTTCTGCGATCTGTCCCACGGACAGATTGGTCTGCAGCAGCAGGTTCTTTGCGCACTCCAGCTTCAGCTCCATATAGTAGCTATACGGCGTCATTCCATACACCTGCTTGAATTGCTTTTGCACATAGTCGTTGGAGCGGAATACCGATGCGGCAATGTCATCCATATTCAGATCCCGCTGATAATTGTTCTCGATGAACCGCTTTACCGTCTGCACCTCATCGGATACGGTCCTGTCCTGCATTCGGTCACTGCACAGTCCGGTCAGCAGCTTCATCAGCAGCATAC
>JAFSFK010000109.1 GCA_017435245.1 Oscillospiraceae bacterium
GAAAGTTGAAAGTTGAAAATTGTGGTATTTTCCTTCGGAAAATAATTTAAAACGTCGGCGTAGCCGACACAATCATTTTCAATTTTCCATTTTCCATTTTCAATTATTATCGAGCGTCAGCTCGATAAACTGGAATTTGAACAATACAACAAGGAAGTTTTTTATGTCTTATTTTGCTGGACAATGTGATATTGCCGTGATCGGTGCCGGACACGCCGGTATTGAGGCGGCGTTGGCTGCTGCCCGCCTGGGTTGCAGCACCATCCTGTTTACCATCAATCTGGATGCAGTGGGCAATATGCCCTGCAATCCCGCCATTGGCGGTACCGGCAAGGGTCATCTTGTCCGGGAGCTGGATGCCCTGGGCGGACAGATGGGCATTGCCGCTGATGCCGCCTGTATCCAGTACCGGATGCTCAATAAGGGCAAAGGTCCTGCAGTCCATTCCCTGCGGGCACAGGCGGACCGCCGGAAGTATCAGGCGGTGATGAAGCAGACATTGGAGCAGCAGGAGAATCTGCAGTTAAAGCAGGCACAGATCGTGGACATTATGACGGAAAACGGTGATGTCACAGGTGTGCGTACCCTGCTGGGTGCCGAATATTCTGCCAAAGCGGTGATCATATGCACCGGCACATTTTTGGATTCCACCATTATCATCGGTGAGAGTGTTCAGTCTTCCGGTCCCGACGGGATGCATGCATCCTTGGGTTTAGCGGAGAATCTGCGCAAACTGGGACTTCCTCTGCGCCGGTTCAAGACCGGCACACCACCAAGGATCAATCGCCGCAGTATCGATTTTTCCCGGATGGAGCTGCAGCCCGGTGATGAGACGCCGGAGCCTTTCTCCTTCCGTACAGAGCACAAGCTGAATAATCAGGCGGTTTGCTACCTGACCTATACCAATGAGGAGACCCACCGGATCATCCGGGAGAATCTTCACCGCAGTCCTATGTATGACGGCACGATTTCCGGTGTGGGTCCCCGGTACTGCCCCAGCATCGAGACCAAGATCGTCCGTTTTGCGGAGAAAAACCGGCACCAGCTGTTTATCGAGCCGTGCGGACTGGACACAGAGGAAATGTATATCCAGGGTTTTTCCAGCAGCCTCCCTGAGGATGTGCAGCTTGAAATGCTGCGTACCATCCCCGGTCTGGAGAATGCGGAAATGATGCGGCCTGCCTACGCCATTGAATATGAATGTGTGGACCCCACCCACTTGCTGCCCACATTGGAGTGTAAGTCTGTTTCCGGCCTGTACGGCGCCGGCCAGTTTAATGGGTCTTCCGGTTATGAGGAAGCTGCCGTTCAGGGCCTGGTGGCAGGTATCAATGCAGCGCTGAAGATCCAGAATAAAGCACCTATGATCCTTACCCGGGATACCAGTTACATCGGCACCCTTATCGACGATCTGGTGACCAAGGGCACAGAAGAGCCTTACCGGATTATGACCAGCCGTTCGGAATACCGGCTGCTCCACCGGCAGGACAATGCTGACCAGCGGCTTACCGCTATTGGCGCTGCTGTGGGGCTGGTTCCTCCGGAGCGGCTGCAGCAGGTGGAGGAAAAATACACCGCCGTCCGCCGGGAGATCCAGCGCCTTGAATCCAACGGCGTGCCCGCTTCTCCGGCACTGAACGAAATGCTTGCTTCCCGTGATTCCGCCCCCGTGGAAAATTCCGCAAGGCTGGCAGATCTGCTGCGCCGGCCTCAGGTCAGTTATACTGACATCGCACCCTTTGATCCCGGTCGTCCGGAGCTTCCTCTTGCCATAACCGAGGAAGTGCAGATCCAGATCAAATATGCCGGCTACCTCGCCCGGCAGGAAAAGCAGGTGGCAGAGTTTAAGAAAGAGGAATCCCGCCTTCTTCCGGACAGTATAGACTATAACGCCATTGCAGGTCTGCGTCTGGAGGCACGGCAGAAGCTTTCTGAGATCCGTCCCGTCTCCATCGGACAGGCTGGCCGGATCTCCGGTGTCAGTCCTGCGGATATTGCTGTTCTTCTCATTTGGCTGGAACAAAACAAATAAGTTCCGATTTATCACCGGTACCCGTTGGGTGCCGGTGATTTTATATAATTTATCCACAAAAGAATGTCTGGGTTTCCTCTTTTTTGGAAGAATCGTGGAAAATTGCGGAAGAATAGCGAGTTCAAACCGGATATGAGCGTTGTTATTTCCTGCTTTTTCCATTATAATTTAATTGTGATGGTTTACGCCCTATACTCATCAGGAAAGAGGTATATTTTGTAATGGAAAAGCAACGATTTTTCACCCGGCATTTGTTCTGCTGGATCCTGAGCGTTGTGCTGGTCCTTTCGATGGTTCCTGCGGTATTCGCAAGCGAAGCATTGTTTGATATCAGCGGCAGCACGATGACGCTGGGCAACACCCTGGAGATCAACTTTGTGATCGACACCGCCAATCTGGCCGGCAGCGATAACTATGCAGAAATC
>JAFSFK010000110.1 GCA_017435245.1 Oscillospiraceae bacterium
GAAAGTTGAAAGTTGAAAATTGTGGTATTTTCCTTCGGAAAATAATTTAAAACGTCGGCGTAGCCGACACAATCATTTTCAATTTTCCATTTTCCATTTTCAATTATTATCGAGCGTCAGCTCGATAAACTGGAATTTGAAAAGGAGCACATATTTATGTTATTCGATACCCATGCCCATATGGATGACCGGGCATTTAATGCTGACCGGGATGCCCTGTTGATGGGTTTGAAAGAAAAAGGCGTCGGTCTGGTGATGAATCCCGGCTGTAGCCTGGAATCCTCCCGCAACGCCGTAGCCCTGGCAGAAAAATATGATTTTGTCTATGCGGCGGTGGGTTCCCATCCCGATGCCGCCGACGAAGTGAATGAATCGGTTCTGGAAGAGTACAGAAAGTTATGTAAACTTAGCGATAAGGTCAAGGCCATCGGAGAGATCGGTATTGACTATCACTATGAGGACATTCCCAGAGATCTCCAGCTGAAAGCCTTCCGGTCGCAGATGGAACTTGCCCGGGAGCTGCAGCTGCCCGTCATTGTTCATGAGCGGGAGGCCCACGAGGACGGTATGGCGGTTGTTAAGGAATTTCCTGATGTTACCGGCGTGTTCCACTGCTACTCCGGCTCTGCCGAGATGGCTCGTCAGCTGGTGGATTTAGGCTGGTATATCGGCTTTACCGGCGTGCTGACTTTTAAAAATGCCCGCAAAGCGGTGGAGACCGCTGGGAGCATTCCTTTAGAGCGTATTGTTTTGGAGACCGACTGCCCTTATATGGCGCCGGAGCCCTTCCGGGGCAAGCGGAACGATCCGGGATATATCTTCCGTATGGCGGAGAAATTGGCAGAAATTCGGGGACTGAGCGTAGAAGAGATCCATCACATCACCACGGAAAACGGCAAACGCCTTTATAGGATCTGATCCTTTGTTTGTTCCCGGAGATCTTTGACCAAACCTTCGACGAAATTCCACACCGGCGGCTCCAGCCACTTGTCATAGAGGATGCACATATACAGTGCCTGGTGCCAGTTGGAAAGGGGGATCCGATGAACATCCTCCCGCTCCGGGGAAGCTTGATCGGACAGCACGCACACGCCCACACCGGAGGCTACCAGATCCAGCGCAGCCTGGGCTGTGTTTACGGTGCAGATGATCCGCTCGTCGGCGGTGCTGCCGCTGGCCCACTGACCGAAGGTGTTTTCCATATCGTAATTAAAGACCACCTGGGGTTCGTGGGCGATTTGCTGGGGAAACAGCGTGTCGCACTGGGACAGCGGGTGGTTTTTTGGCAATGCCACGCAGAAATCCCGTTGACAGAGCTTTCGGAAGTGGAGGGTGCGGTCCCGGTTGGTGGTGTCCACGATGGCCATATCCAGCTTTTCCTGCCGTACCAGATCCATCAGCTCTTCGGCAGAGCTTTCAGTAAGCCGAAAACGGATCCGTTCGTTCTGCCGGATGTACTCGTTGATCTTTTGGGCAACCGTTCCCTGGAGCGTACCGGACACCAAACCCATACGGATCACCACCGGAGCGCTGACTTTACTGTCCCGCAGAGTCATAGAAGCCGTGTTCAGTTCACTCAGGGCCGCATCTACCTTTTCCTGGTAGTAGCGGCCTTCTTCTGTTAAGCGGATGTTTCTGCCCACTTTTTCAAAAAGCTTGATGCCCCCCAGTTCTGTTTCCAGATGGTGAATGGCGCTGCTCAGGGAAGGCTGAGAAATGCCCAGCCGGGCAGCTGCCAGGGTGTAGTGCTCCACCTGTGCCAGGACGGAAAAATACCGCAGGTAGTTATAGTTCATAATAGTACCTCGCTGATCTATAGATACAAACTATAAATAAAATATCATAACTATATTGGTTTTTGCAAGAAAAATTTGTATAATCCTTACGGAATTGATAAAATTCCCTTGACTGGGCGGTTTTTCGCCGGATTTGACTGTGGTTTCGGTAAAAATGGCAAAAATCCTTTAAAAAATCCCGAAAACAAGGATTGCCTTTAAAGGATAAATATGATACCATACTATGTGGAGAATCCGGTGTCCGGATTCCTCTTTTATACATAGCAAGGAGATCGTTTTCATGAGCTTTACTTATCTCGGTTTGAAAGCCGAATTGACGAAACATACAGTCACCGATGCAGAGGTGGATCGCCAGATCCAGCGCCTGCAGCAGCAGAACCCCCGGATCGCAGTGATCAAGGACCGTGCCACCCAGTTGGGTGATGAAGTGGTGCTGGATTACGCCGGCTACTGCGACGGTGTTCAGTTTGAAGGCGGCACCGCCCAGAACCAGACCCTGGTGCTGGGAAGCGGAATGTTCATCCCCGGCTTTGAGGAGCAGCTGCTGGACAAGGTTCCCGAGGAGCCTGTTCTGGTCCAGGTGACCTTCCCGGAGCAGTACCATTCTGAGGCGCTGGCAGGCAAGGCAGCTGAGTTCCGTTGCACCATCCACGAGATCCGGGTCAAGACCCAGTACGAGCTGGACGACACCTTTGCCCAGGAGATCGGCGGCTGCTACACCTTTGAAGAGATGCGGGAGCAGCTGAAGAAAAGTCTGCAGGACTACACCGACGAGCGGGGCGAGATGGATCTGCAGGATCGGCTCCTGCGCCAGGCTGCCGCCACTCTGGACTACACTGTGGATCCTGAGGAGCTGGAAAAGGCGGTCACTGAGCAGATCGCAAACTTGGAAGCCCAGCTGGCACAGCAGGGCCTGAATCTGCAGATGTACTGCGCATTTATGAAGACCACGGAAGAGGAGCTGCGCAAGGATGCTTATCCCGCCGCAGAGGCCGCCATGCGCAACCACGCAGCGGTGGACAAGATCGTGGAGCTGGAAAAGCTGGAGGCTACCCAGGAGGAGATCGGCAAGGCGCTGGCTGTGATTTGCCGCCAGAACAATCTTACCATGGAGCAGCTGAAGGATTACTACGATGCCGAGTTTGAAGCGGCAGTTATGAAAAGTGTACTCACCAGTAAGGTCATGGGTCTCATCCGGGACGCCGCTGACATTACTGTAGTAGAATAAAAAAGTCAAATATTGTGCCGGAAGGCACCAAATTTAAGGAGGAACACCTACTATGGCAATCGTTTTTGACGAGAATGGCAAGTACGTAGACGAGAAGGGTATCGTAAAGCTTGACCCTTCCAAGTTCGCTGACTGGCAGATCGCTGAGGAAGCAGAAAAGACTCTGCCCCCTGTTGACTTCTTCCGCCAGAAGCTGGGCTTGCTGGAGGATGAGATCATCCCCTACGGCAAGACCCCCAAGATCGACTTCATCAAGGTCATGAACCGTCTGAAGGACA
>JAFSFK010000111.1 GCA_017435245.1 Oscillospiraceae bacterium
TTATAAGCGTTAACCGTCCCTTTCGCTCAGAACAGGCTTCCTCACGGCACATCGCTTCCCCGCTTAATGCTGCTTGGTTCCCCACCTGACATGGTTCACGGGATCCCGTTGCGCAAGACCGTTCCTTCAACACCGCTTACACAGGCCGGACGGTACTCATACTTACCCGGGTGTGGGAATTCATCCCTGCTATAGCGGATTGCAGGTAACAGAGCACCGCTAACTCCCCGACTAGTGCGACCATGTTATGAGCCGGTCGGCCATAACAAGGCTATTCGATTTTTAGTTCAGCTTGGACTCAATAAAATCGGCCAGCTCCTGGAAGGTGGCGATCTTCTGATCCTCCATTTCCAGTTCAACGCCCAGTTCGGACTCCAGATCCATAATCATCTCAACAATGTCAAGAGAATCAATACCCAGGCTCTCAAAAGTGCTGTCGGGAGTGATCTCAGAAGGATCCAGCTCCAACTGCTTTGCTGCATAAGAAACAAGCTTTTCAAACATACTCTTTTACCTCCATATCGTTTCTGTCTCGATACTTAATGTATTTTAGTATATGACGGCACTTTTGTCAATGAAAGTTTTTTGCCGCCATACCTGCTGCATACCCGGTAGCCCAGGCAATTTGCAGGTTAAATCCGCCGGTGTAAGCATCGCAATCGATGATCTCTCCCGCAAAATACAACCCATTAATCCGTTTGGATTCCATAGTTTTGGGGTCGATCTCCGAAACTTTTATACCGCCGGAGGTGATGATGGCCTCCGCCACAGGCCGCTTACCGGAGATCTCAACCGGAAAGCCTTTCAAAAGCTCCACCAAGCTGCGGCGCTGCTCTTTCTTCAGGGAATTTGCCTGAAGCTGTGGATCAATGGACAGTCTGCGCAGCACAACAGGGATCATAGATCTGGGAAGCAGATCTGTCAGTGCATTTTCCATCGTGCGGTTTTTATATTGCTCCAGATCCCGCAGAATACGGTCATTGAGCTTACCTTCATCCAGTGCGGGCTTCAAATCGATGAGCAGTTTACAGCCATCCCCTCTCAGGTGGGCACTGGCGCTGAGCACAGTAGGACCGGAAACCCCGAAATGTGTAAACAGCAATTCGCCAAAATCTTTATACAAGACTTTTCCTTTGGCATTAAGAAGTTTCACACCCACATTTCGAAGGCTCAATCCCTGCATATCCGGGCAGTCATCACCAAAAGCTTCCAAAGGAACCAAAGATCCCACCGGCTCAATAATGGTGTGGCCCAGCTCCTTTGCCATCCGGTAACCATCACCGGTGGAACCGGTAGCGGGATAAGACACACCACCGGTGGCCAGGATCACCGCATCAGCATCATATTCACCGTTGGATGTGGCTACACCGCAAACAGCACCATCTGTCGTGATGACCTGTCTTACTGTGGCAGCCTGCACCGCAACACCGGAACGTTTCAAGACCTTCTGAAGGCACTCGAGAATGGATATCGATTTGTCACTCTGGGGAAACACCCGGTTGCCACGCTCTGTTTTCAACGGACAACCGTTCTCCTCAAAAAAGCGAATTATGCTCTGGGGCGGAAAGGCATCCATTGCGCTGTACAAAAATCTTCCGTTGCGGGGAACATTGCGCAGGACTTCATCCGCACCGCAGTTATTGGTCACATTGCAGCGGCCTTTACCGGTGATCAGCAGTTTTTTTCCCAGCCGTCCATTGGCTTCCAGCAAAAGGACACTATTCCCCCGCTGCGATGCCGTTATGGCCGCAAACATTCCGGCCGGACCTCCGCCAATGACGATCACATCATACTTCACGGATTCTCAACCCACTTTTCATAAACATTATATTCCTCCCATACCTGCTCAAGGGTATCGAAGGTCTTTGCGATCTGTGTTTCCCGCTGGGCTGCCAGAGCAACAAGCAGTGCATTCACAACGCTCAGAGGCGCTACCAGCGAGTCAACCAAGGATACCATATCACTTTTCGCCACCAGTATGTAGTCACTGTTTTGTCCCAGCGGAGAAACATAATTGTTCGTCAGTCCGATCACAGTTGCGCCAATGCTGCGGCAATACTGGACACCCTTGATGGTTGCCGTGGAATAACGTGGAAAACTGAATGCGATCACCGCATCGTCCTTGGTAACACCCACAAGCTTTTCAAACATCTCACTGGCACCGGAAGTGGTAACGATATGAACATTACCAAACATATAGTTCAGATAATAACCCATAAAATTTGCCAGCATTGATGCCGAACGCACACCGAGAATATAGATCCTTCTCGCCTTTAGAATCGTCTGTACGGCTGCCTGAAATGCCTTACGGTCTACCGTTTCGTTGGTTTTTCGCAGCTTGTCAGCATCTGCCTGCAAGACCATAGAAAGCACATCCTGATCGCCAATGCGGTCCTTCGTAACCTCGATGCGCTGAACCGATGTCAGACGGTTCAATACCATTTCCTGCATTGCCTTTTGCATACTGGGATAGCCATCATAGCCAAGCTCAACCGCAAAACGAACCACCGTGGATTCGGATACGCCTACCGCCTTTCCCAAGCTGCTGGCCGTCATAAACGCCGCCTTATCGTAGGCATCGGTTATATATGCTGCGATCCGTCGCTGGCCCTTGGAAAAAGTATGTATCCGATCCTCCAAAACCGCCAAAATATCGTCCTTCATAGAATCCTCCAAAACAGAATATGGGAGTATGGTAACAGATTCTGCAAGTTTTTGCAAGTATACTTGCAAATTATTTCTTAAGATTCTCTACTTCCGCAGCAGTAAGATACCGCCACTTGCCTCTGGGCAGCTCTCCCAGTGCAAGTGTACCCTCCGACACACGGATAAGACGCAGGACTTCCATCCCCGCCATTGCACACATTCTGCGCACCTGCCGGTTACGCCCCTCGTGAATGGTAACACGCAGGCGTGCCTTCCCGTCTGTCCGATCCACCAGAGTAACCTCCGGTGTGCGGATCTTGTATCCATCCAGGGTCACAGGCAGCCGCAAGCGGGAAAGTGCCTCATCCGTATATCCGGTAACATCCACCAAATACACCTTTTTCACTTCGTGTCTGGGATGCATCAGCAGATTGGCAAAGTCTCCGTCGTTGGTAAACAGCAGCAATCCCTCAGAATCCATATCCAGTCTGCCCACGGGATAGACCCGCACCCCGCAATCCGCCACCAGTTGGGCAGCATTTTTGCGGCCTTTTTCATCAGACAAAGTGGTCACATACCCTCTGGGCTTATGGAGCATTAAGTACACATATGCGCTCCGGGACGGGAGTGGTTTCCCGTCCACAAGGATCATATCCACATCCGGGTCCGCACTCTCTCCCAGCTCACAGACCCGTCCGTTGCAGGTCACTCTTCCGGCAGTGATCATCTGCTCCGCCTTTCGGCGGGAGGCGATACCACGGCCAGAGATTATTTTTTGTATACGCTCAAGCATAGGGTTTTCCTCCGAATATCTTTTGCCAGATGGAAGGCTCCGGTCTTACCGTCTGTTCCACAGTTTCTGCGTAAACAAGGGGAATCTTCCCAACTGGTTTCCCCCCAAGAACAACATACGCCCAGCCGGCATCCTGTCCTTGCTCCACAGGTGCGTAAACAAACCCGGATCCACCGACCAACACCTGCGGCTGCTCCTGCGTTGTCAGCGCATAATCAAAGCTTTCCCCTGCAAGCAGCGCAACACTGCCGGATTGACCACCTGCCACTTCCACCGTGCCAATGTGATCCCCTTCCGCAACGATCTGACGAATGGAATACTGATTAAATCCATCCTCCAACAGCTGCCTATGGTCCTGCCAGTCATTGGGATCATCCATCGTGACCATCACCAATCTGCGTCCGTTGCGGGTTGCACTGGAAACCAGGATCCGCCCGGCAGCACGGGTATATCCGGTCTTAACACCATCGGCTCCCTCCACATTCCATAAAAGCTTATTATGGTTATGCAAATACCGTTCGCCGATTGTTACATTCCTGGCAGATACCGTTTGACGGAATATGGGATTTTCCATTGCATAGGCCGCAAGCACCGCCATATCCCGGGCTGTTGAATAATGTCCCGGGGCATCCAAACCGTTGGGATTGACAAAATGGGTATTTTCCATTCCCAACCGATGGGCTTTGTCATTCATCAATTGGGCAAACCCCTCCACCGTTCCGCCGCAGTAAATGGCCAATGCTACCGCTGCGTCGTTACCGCTGTGAAGCATCAAACCATACAAAAGCTCCTGAACCGTAAGGACTTCTCCTTCTTTCAAATACATAGAGGAACCTTCGATCCCCACAGCTTCTTTGCAATTCGCACCCGGTCCAGCACATTGCATTGCTCACACACCACAAGGGCTGTCATGATCTTGGTGGTACTGGCAATCAGACTTTGCCTGTCGGCGTCCTTTTCATACAGAACACGCCCCGTCTGGGCATCCATGAGTATGGCGCTTCGGGCACTGATCGCCTGCGCCTTCACAGGAAAAAACAGGACGGCAGCCAGCAACGCAGCTGCCATCCCGGCAAATAATCGTTTCAATTTCATCACCCGGTAGTAGTATCTGCCGGGATGTGGATCTTATTCCCCTTTTTTCTCCATACGGGAATCCACAAAGGCTGCGATCTTATCCAGGGTGTCAGGCACCATCTCTACCAGACGGTCAGCCGTAGTGTTGGCAGGTGCTGCCACGGGCAGCATCCGCACGTTTCCCTCCTTAACGATCAGAAAGGCAACAGGCGTTACCTTTACGCCGGCGCCTACACCGCCACCGAAAGGATTCTCGTGATGATTTACGTTCTTGGAAACAAAGTCAGATCCGCCGCCGCCAAAACCGACACTGATCTTGGAAATGGGAATGATGGTAACACCATCAGGTGTGGTGATGGGTTCTCCAACCACAGAATTCACATCCACCATCTCACGGATCTTGGCAATGGTACTGTCAAGCATATTGGGAAGTTTCTCGCTCATAATTTGGCACCGCCTTTTCTCATTTTAACAATTTTAAAGTACTGCCGCAAAATGCGGAAACCATGGACGACTCCCAAAGAAAGAATCCGTCCTAAGGTAATGGTAAGATCCGCACGGGCATAAACCACAGTCGTGTCAGATGTGAAGTCACACTCCACCTCCAGATCCCGTTTCTTTATGACCAAATGCCGTTCCAGAACAGGCATCAGATTTCCCAACGCTGCCCAGGCCCGGCCATAATTGACCGCCAGGTCACAGGGATCATCCCCCGCCATAATCAGCTTTAATTCCAGAATATTTACACGCAGCTTCCATCGAAATGCGTCGAGAAATTCCAGAATAAGCTGGATCAATGGGAGGAAATCCGAATAATTTCCGCCTTTTTTCTTTTTGGCGGATGTACCGGACGATGCGGCAGGCTTTTTCTTCTGTACCGGTTCGTCTTTCTTCTCTTTCCTTTTTGCAGGGTATAGGGTCACACGGACAGGTCCTGCGATGAGCTTCACCAGTGGGCCGTCACTGTCATACCGGGCAGCAACACCCAACGGCAGGATCGCAAGAAGTGCCAGCACTCCCAAAGCGATCAACCACCCCATGATCAGCCCTCCTCAATGGTCATCTGGTTTTCATCCTCCGGTATCAAAGGCTCGCCCAGATCCACCTTGTCAATGGCAGGAAGCTCCGCAAGAGAGCTCAGTCCAAAGGTTCTGAGGAAATCCGGTGTCGTCCGATACAGAATCGGTCTTCCGGGAACATTCTTACGTCCGCAGTCCTCGATCAGGCTTTTATTCAGCAGCGCAGAGATGGAATAAGAACTGTCCACACCACGGATCTGCTCCACCATCGCCTTGGTTGCAGGCTGATAATACGCAATGATAGTCAACGCCTCCAGCTGCGAAGAGGACAGCTTGGGCGGCTTTCTGGTCTCCAGACATTTGGTAACGTGGTCGGCCATCTCGCCGGAGGAGACCATCTGGTACCCATTTTCCAACCGCAGGATGCGGATGCCTCTGCGTTCAAAAGCCAATTCATCTGCCAGAGCATCCGCAGCTTTTGCTACCTCATTTTCATCCACCTCGAGGGTCATTGCCAGGCGGGAACACTCGATACACTCGCCGGCAGCAAACAAGATGGCTTCAATGGCCCTTTGCAATTCTTTCTGTTCCATTAAGTCATCTCCTCATTGATCATCTCCGGCTCCTGCAAAAGCCGTACATTGGGATTCTCTCCCGTGTTATCGTCTTCCAAACAGACGGAATTGGTTTTACACAGATCCAGGATTGCCAAAAACGTGGCCACGATCTCGGTACGGCTGCGGTTGCCCTTGAAAAGATTCTTCAGCCGCTCAATGCCACGAAGCACCAGTCTGCGCAGCACCTCCTTGGCCTTGCGGTGAACGGGGTACGGCTCACGTCCGACGATGCCCTTAAAGTTCACCGTAGGCGGAGGCAGGCGGCGCTGATTGCGCTCGGCAATTTCCTCCAGGGCCTGGAGCATATCCTCCGGCTCGTGCTTGTAGCGGTAGGTATTATCCCGGCGCAGAGGCTCCGGCTCTTTGGTAAAGATGCATCTGCCCACTTCGTTCCGGGGTTCCAAGGCTGTGATGGCGATGCGGATCTGCTCGATGGCCTCCTTGCGCTGACGCTCGATCAGCGACTGACGCAGCAGGTCCAGTTCACTCTCTGCCTCCGCAGCCTCAGCCGCAGACAAAAGCATCTTGGTCTTGATCAGCATCAAGTGGGATGCCATGGTGATAAATTCACTGGCGATCTCCATATCCAGCCGCTTCATTTCATCCAGATAGGCCAGATACTGCTCCAGAATGGCGGTAATGGAAACATCCTGGATCTCTATTTTGTTTTTGCTCAGCAGCAGAAAAATAACATCCAGAGGGCCTTCAAAATCCTCCCGCAGCTCCGTGCGGGTATGGACGATTCCCTCAAGCTTATATTGCGGTTCTCCCATAAAAGCTCCTTGCGCTTCCATTTTTGCATATAGTTGTTAGTATTATACCACTCATTGCCCATTCGTGCAAGCGTTTGTGTAAATTTTCATATTTCTTCCCGGCGGTGGGATTGCATTTTTCGACAACTTGTGCTATAAATATTCCATAATGTATTTGGAGGGATATCTATGTCTGACCGCAGAAAGAGGTACAATCAGCTTCAGCAGATGATCGGCCTGGCACTGCTGGGTGCTTTGGTTCTGTTTATCTTCTACTGGATCGCCGCCGGCAATGAAATCGTTTGGCTGAAGGTGGTCCTTTCCATCCTGATCTTCCTGATCTGCGCAGCCTGTCTGGGTTATTTATTTATCACCCAGGAGCTGATGCGTCCCAGAAGTTTGTGGATGACCTTAGGTGCTGCGGCGATCGCCCTGTGCCTGCTCCTTTCCCTGATCCTCCATTTCCCCTGCCCCAACCCCAGGACGCTGCCCCTTCCCACGGTAGACGATCTTGCAGCACTAAAGTTTCTAATGTAACAAAAAAACGGCGGAAGACATTAAGTCTTCCGCCGTTTTTTATCGGTAAAAACTGTTGCCGCCGATAAACTCCCGCACCAAGCTGGTGGGCGGGATCTCATCATCCACATCCGCCTGGCGGACATAGTTGAGGATCTTTACCAGAGAGCGGACCTGCTCATAGCATTCCTCCTCCGGAGGTACTGCTGTCAGCAAAGGGAAAATGTACTTTTTCAGCACCGGCAGCTCATAAAGGGTGGAGCTGTTAAAGATCATATCCGCCTGTTCCTGATACGGGAAGATCCACCGCTTCTCTCCCCTGCGGACACTGTCCCACATCTGCATCGTCCGCTCGACTGTAGCACCACGGGTCTTGTAATCCCGTACGGTACGCCGCAGCAATCTGAGCAGGCTGGAGGGGATCCGGTTGTGATCGTCCAGATTCAGCGGCAGCTGAGGACTGACGAACAGACGGAACACCAGATCGCATTCCAATTCCTCCGGCAAAAGGATGGGATTGAGGGCGTGCAGTCCCTCGACGATGATCACCGTTTCCTCAGTCAGCTGCAGCTGATGCCCCAGCCATTTCCGTTTTCCGGTGAGGAAATCGAAGGTAGGAAGCTCCACCATTTCCCCCGCCAGCAACGCCCCAAGGTGCTCGCTGAACAGCGCAGTATCAATGGTGTTGATATGCTCCAGATCCAGCTTTCCGTCCGGTCCGGGAGGAATCCTGTCCCGGTCTATATAATAATCATCCAAACCCATCAAGATTGGTTTTTTGCCGTGTACCCGCAGCTGGGTCGCCAGACGATTTGCAGAAGTGGTCTTGCCGGAGGAGCTGGGACCTGCCAGCATCACAGCCTTTGCCCCCCGCTGACATACCATATCCGCTGCCTGGGAAAACCGTTTCTCGTGAAGCGCCTCATTGACACGGATCAGTTCCCGGATCTTTCCGGAATCAACAAGATCGTTCAGATCCGCAACAGTCTCACATTCCATCAGCTGGCACCAGCGGCTTCCTTCGGTACACACCGACATAAATTTCGGTTTATCCTCGTAGGCTGCAATACGGTCCGGTTCATTGTCATCGGGATAAACAAAGAAGAATCCCCCGGGTGCGCTGAGGATATCCCAAACCTGCAGATATCCGGTTGAAGGTGCAAGCTCACCGTAATAATAGTCGGCAAAATCGCCGTAGACATATTCATCAAAATAGGTCTGCTCACGCATAGACAGCAGCCGAGCCTTGTCCTCCTGCCCTTGGGCACGAAACTGAACAATCGCATCCTGGGTACTCACCCTTCTGCGCAGTAAGGGAATATCCTGTGCGACCAAGGCTTTTACCTGATCCTTAAGGCTGCGTACATAAAAATCCTCCGCTTCATCTACTTCGATAAACAACGCAGGTCCAACCGTGCAATTCATCTTCGCCTTTGCCTGAGGCCAGAGCTGGCGGATCGCAAGGAAGAGAATAAATTGGGCTGTACGGGCATAAACATCCCGTCCGCTGGGATCCCCAAAACGCAGCAATTGAATCTTACCGCCGGAAGCTGCCATTGCCCGGCGAATGGAGGTGCGGTCCGTGTCGGCATCGGTTACTCGCACAGGAATATAATTTAAATTAAAAACTTCACCTGCCACTTTTGCCGCAATGGGTCGTTTTGACAAAAGCGCATCATCCAGTTCCAGTATACGGATCAGATCCAAAAGGGACTGCCCCGGCTGTGGGGTTATGGTATGTCCGTCAATATACAGCTGCATAGCAACACCTCCTCAATAGTATTATGCAATATTTCCGGTGAATCTTCAAATTAAGTTTCTGTAAATTTATAAAACGGCGCAAAAATTGCGCCGTTTTGCTTACTTCTGTCCAATGGACATAATATCATAGGGAGTCGTCTGATAGACAAAATAATTGAGCCAGTTGGAATACAGCAGATTGGCGTGTCCACGCCATCTGACCACAGGATCACGGGTATCGTCATCATCCGGGAAGTAGTTCTCCGGCACGTGGATAGGCAATCCAAGATTCTTATCTCTGAGATATTCCCGCTGCAGGGTATCCGGATCGTATTCCGAATGACCGGTAATGAAGATCTGCCGACCTTCCCGGCTGGCAACCGCATAGACACCGGCCTTCCGGGAAGAAGCCAGCACACGCAATCCGGGGACCTTCTCGATATCTTCCCGCAAAACTGTAGTATGCCGGGAATGGGGTACCCAGAATTGGTCGTCAAAGCCTCGCAGCAGGATCGAACGCTTATAATCTACCTGATGCTCAAAAACACCAAAAAGCTTTTCCTCCAGCGGATACTTTTGGATGCCATAGTGATAGTAGAGTCCAGCCTGTGCACCCCAGCAAATATGGAAAGTGGAATGGACATTGGTCTTGCTCCACTCCATAATCTCACACAGCTCCTGCCAGTAATCCACATCCTCAAAAGCCATATGCTCCACCGGAGCACCGGTGATCACCATACCGTCAAATTTGCGGTGCTTCAGCTCATCAAAGCCCTTATAGAACGTAAGCAGATGCTCCTGGGCAACATTTTTGGAAACGTGGGATTTGGTGTGCATCAGCTCCAGCCGGACCTGCAGGGGCGTATTACCCAGAAGCCGGGAAAGCTGGGTTTCTGTGGCTACCTTGGTAGGCATCAGGTTCAAAACAACGATCTCCAGAGGACGGATGTCCTGGGTAATGGCCCGGTTCTCGGTCATAACAAAAATATTTTCCTGCTGCAGCGTACCGGCGGCAGGCAGATCATTGGGAATCTGAATCGGCACAGGACATACCTCCTTATTGCAAGTTTCTCCTATTCTACTAAAGAATCCCCGGTTTGTCAAATTAGTTTGTTGTCACAGATAAATTTCAAACCGCTGCGCCAGACAAATTCCAGTTTATCGGTGAGATGTTCGTTAGAAACTGTAGGGGCGGATATTATCCGCCCAGGGATTTTGTAAAACAAAATCCCATCACCGACAGGTGATAATATATGATTTCCTCCGGAAATCCCAATTATTTGCACACAAATAATTGGGCGGGCGATTGATAATCGCCCCTACAAGTTCTATTGAAGACTGTTCGATAAA
>JAFSFK010000112.1 GCA_017435245.1 Oscillospiraceae bacterium
TCATCGGCGGCAGCAAGCCGCCGCCCTACACTGGCGTATGGAATTCGGCTCGATAAATTGGAATTTGAAGATACATTCGGTAAACAAAAAACGCCATTGCATTACGCAATGGCGTTTGTTCGTCGCTTATTATCAGACAGCACGCTCAACCTTGTTGGAACGGAGGCATCTGGTACAAGCGTACACATGGCACGGAGTACCGTTGACAATAGCCTTGACCCGCTTAACATTGGGCTTCCAAGTACGGTTGGAACGACGGTGGGAGTGGGAGACCTTAATACCGAAGGTTACGCCCTTGCCACAATAATCACACTTCGCCATAACTGCACCTCCAATCCGCATGAGATGGCTCATCAAAATCACGCCCCTAAATAGGCGCTTAGATATGATAGCAGACATTGTGAAAAAAAGCAAGTCTTTTTTTGGAAAAATTTTTGTTTTTTCAAAATAATATTGATATTCCTTCCGCCTGCCGTTATAATGTTGGGGAGGTGATCCGGCTATGATCAATATGTACAGTATTCTTCTGACGAAACTGGTGGAAGAATTTGAACTTGAGGTAGTTTACAAGGCCAGTGACTATGACAAGATCCGCCTGACGGTTGAGGACGTGTCCCGTCCCGGTCTGCAGCTGGCGGGGTATTTTGACCATTTTGAACCTATGCGTCTGCAGGTCATCGGCAATGTGGAATCCAGCTATATCCAGAAGCTCAGTCCGGATGAACGGGCCATTACCTTTGACCGCTTTTTCTCTTATAAATTCCCGGCGCTGCTGATCTCCCGGAATATTCCGGTGGACCCGCTGTGTCTTGAAATGGCGCAGAAGCACAACGTGACACTGCTGCGCAGCAAGGAAGCAACCAGCACCATCGTTTCCGCTATTATTGCGTACCTGAAATCCGCTCTGGCACCCAGCATTACCCGTCACGGCGTTCTGGTGGAGGTCTACGGCGTGGGTATGCTGCTGCTGGGTGAGAGTGGTCTGGGTAAGAGTGAGGCGGCTGTGGAGCTTTTAAAGCGTGGTCACCGGCTGGTGGCTGACGATGCCGTGGAGATCCGCCGTGTTTCCACAGGCAGCCTGATGGGTACTGCCCCCAAGCTGATCCGCAACTATGTGGAGCTGCGTGGCATCGGTATCATCAATGTGGCGAAGCTTTTTGGTATGAGTGCTGTCAAGGATGAGAACCCCATCGATCTGGTGGTGAATATCGTTCCCTGGAACAATAATGAAACCTATGACCGTCTGGGTCTGGAGGATAAATACACCGAGATCCTGGATGTGAAGGTGCCTATGAACACTATCCCCATTACCCCCGGACGTAATCTGGCGGTCATTCTGGAGGTTGCGGCAATGAACTGCCGTCAGCGGGATATGGGCTACAATCCTGCCAAGGAGTTTACCGAGCAGATGAATTCTCATTTTGCCGCCGGTGCTTTGTTTTAAAGTATGAAAGAATTTACCATCGGAACCAATGACGCAGGTCAGCGGCTGGACCGTTTTTTAGGCAAGGCCGTACCGCTGCTCCCGGCATCCTTGGCGCAAAAATATATCCGCATCAAGCGGATCAAGCTCAATGGTGCCCGTGCGGAGCGGGATACCCGGCTGCAAGCCGGAGATGTGCTGCAGCTGTATATCAACGATGAGTTTTTCGATAAGCCCCGGGAGGACAATGCCTATCTGACGGTGGCTTCCCCAAAGCTGAATATCGTCTATGAGGACGAGCATATTCTTCTTGCGGATAAGCGTCCGGGCCTGGCGGTCCATCCCCACGACGGTGCGGAATATGGAAGAACGCTGATCGACCATATCCAGGCGTACCTGTACCAGAAGCGGGAGTGGAGTCCCCGGGGAGAGAATTCTTTTATGCCGGCTCTGTGCAACCGCATCGACCGCAATACCGGCGGTATCGTCATTGCTGCCAAGACGGCGGAAGCTTTGCGGGTGATGAATCAGAAGATCAAGGACCGGGAGCTGGACAAGCGGTATCTTGCCATTGTGGAGGGTACGCCAAAGCCCAAAAAGGGAAGCCTGAAGGGTTACCTGTTTAAGGATGCCAAGAAAAACCGTGTATTTGTTACCGACAGTCCTCAGCCGGGAGCAAAGAGCTGCCAGACCAACTACGAGGTGCTTGCAAGCGGGAATGGACTTTCTTTGGTGGAGTGTGAGCTAATCACCGGCCGTACCCACCAGATCCGTGCCCAGTTTGCCCACGCCGGACACCCTCTGCTGGGTGACGGGAAATACGGCAAGCTGAATAAGAAGTTCGACCGCAGCTATCAGGCGCTCTATTCCTATAAGCTGACCTTCTGCTTTACTACCGATGCCGGGGCGTTGGAATACCTGAACGGAAAATCTTTTCAGGTAAAAAAAGTGGATTTTGCTGAGGAATTTTTTCCCGATGCTTGTATATAGAATAGAAGGCTTTGGAAAGGAGTTTGAAATATGAAAAGAATAATTGCTTTGATCCTTGCGGCGATGCTGGTGCTGTCCATGACTGGCTGCAGGAAAGAAGTTGAGTTTGAAAGCAGCGGTACAGAATTTGTTGTGGATGCCAAGCCGGTGATCTATCTGTATCCGGAAGTTCAGACGCAGGTATCCGTAAAACTGAATTACAACGGAACGCTGACCAGTACCTATCCCGCCTATGAAAACGGCTGGGAAGTGACGGCGCATCCTGACGGCACTTTGGTGGATGCTGCCGGACGGCAGTACTACTGCCTGTTTTGGGAAGGCATTCCCAATGGCGAATATGATCTTTCCTCCGGCTTTGTGGTAGCGGGGGAGGATACCCGGGTATTTCTGGAGAATGCCCTTGCCCAGCTGGGGCTGACGGACAAGGAAGCCAATGAGTTTATCATTTACTGGCTGCCCCGGATGGAGGGAAATGCCTATAACCTGATCTCCTTCCAGCAGGAGAGCTATACGGACAATGCGGTGCTGGATATCCAGCCTGCGCCGGACAGTGTGCTGCGGGTGTTTATGGCCTGGAAGGGACTGGATGCTCCTGTGGAGGTGCAGCCTCAGGAATTGGAAGGCTTCGAACGTACCGGCTTCACAGTTGTGGAGTGGGGCGGCACTGAGATCAAAGATTAACAAGCGTGAAAAACGCCCGGGAAGATCCCGGGCGTTTTTGCTGTGTGCAGCCAGCTTGGAATAAAGTGCCAATTTCCAGTTTGTGGAGCTGTTTGTTAGACGCACAATCTAAAGCCTCCCCTTACACAGGGGAGCCTTTGGGTGCGGTGCGTAACTGCTCGCTAAATCGGAATTTGTGGTTTACATTGCGCCGGTGATGGTGCCGCTGCCGATGACCAGATCGCCGTCGTACAAGACTACTGCCTGACCCGGGGTGATGGCCCGCTGAGGCTCGTCAAAGACCACCCGGGCAGATCCGTCTTTTTCCGGATATACCGTAGCCGGTGCCCCCGTGTGACGGCTGCGTGCTTTGGCGGTGACCCCCATAGGCTCTGTCAGGGCAGGGAAGGGGATCCAGTTCCAGTTTTCTGCCCGCAGTGCGGTACAGAACAGGAGGGATTCCGGACCGACTGTCACGGTGTTTTTCTCCATATCCTTGGCACAGACATAGACCGGGGCACCCAAGGCGATACCCAGCCCTTTGCGCTGTCCCAGCGTGTAGGCTACTGCACCCCGGTGCTTACCCACAACCTTACCGCTGGCATCCAGATAATTGCCTGCAGGGTATGTCTTGCCGGTGAACCGCTCCAAGAAAGCCACATAATCTCCGTCCGGGACAAAGCAGATATCCTGGCTGTCCCGTTTTTTGGCGTTGATGAAGCCTTGCTGCTCGGCGATCTGCCGGGCTTCCTCTTTGGTCATCTCCCCCAGAGGGAATCGGGCACAGGCAAGCTGCTCCTGGGTCAGGGATGCCAGAAAATAGGATTGGTCCTTGGCATCATCCGCTGCTTTATATAAAAGGTAACGGTTTGTATTCTTATCATAGCGGATCCGGGCGTAGTGTCCCGTGACAACATAGTCGCAGCCCAAAGCCTTGGCCTGCTCTGCCAGGTGACCGAATTTGATCTTCCGGTTGCAGACGATACAGGGATTGGGGGTAAGCCCTGCCTCGTAGCAGCGAACGAAATCCTCCATCACTGATCGGCGGAATACATCCGATGAATCCAGAATATGAAAATCCATCCCCAATCGCCGGGCAACCGCACGGGCATCGGCAACGCTGTCGGCATTGGGATCGTTGCCCAGCAGCGTCATCGTTGCACCGATACAGCTGAAGCCTTCCTGCAGGGTCAGCCAGGCGGCAACAGAGCTGTCCACGCCGCCGCTCATTGCGATCAGCGCCTTCTTACTATCCATACTGACCTGCCTCCTTGGTGCTTGATGCTTGGATTTTACCATATTGGTATCAGGATTGCAACGATTTCACCGTGGAAAATGATGGCGAAATATGTTATGTAAACATATAAATATAGACTAAATGTTGAAAAATACGCAAATTATGGTTATACTAGGATATCTTAGAACATTTGGAAGTAAAAAAGAGTAACAAAGTTGTAATAAAAATAAAAAAAGGGTTGCAAAAAAGGTTTTGGTCTGCTATAATAGCGTGGAATTCATCTTGCGAAAGGAGCGTACATAAGCAATGAGACGCATAATTAGCCTTGTTTTGGCGATGGCTATCACGCTTAGCATTGCATTGTTCGGCGGATTTTCCGTATCTGCGGAATCCAATCTGGCCGCCAGCGATGAGTGTATCGATATCTTAAAGAAATATGAGGGCTTCAGTCCCAAGCCTTACTACGATTACGGTCAGTGGACCATTGGCTACGGCACCAGATGCCCTACGGACAAGCTGGAGTACTACAGAGCCAACGGTAT
Organism: Oscillospiraceae bacterium; assembly: GCA_017435245.1. GTDB lineage: Bacteria > Bacillota > Clostridia > Oscillospirales > Oscillospiraceae > Faecousia. Next base: position 4,853 of record JAFSFK010000112.1, read on the forward strand.
CTCTGAAGCAGAGGCTGTTGAACTGCTGCGGAAATATGTATCCGGCTACAGTAATGAAGTAAACGGCTTCGCTGATAAATACAGCCTGACTATGACTCAGGGGCAGTTTGATGCGTTGGTGCTGTTTTCCTTTAACTGCGGCAGCAGCTGGATGTATTCTCCCGGACAGAACTTCCACCAGACCATAGCCAAGGGCAATGACGCAGACCCCAAGGAAGTGATCTACTGGTTTGCTTCCTGGAGTAATGCCGGCGGCAGACCCTTGACGGCACTGATCAACCGCAGACTCTGCGAAGCCAATATGTATCTCAACGGCGCATATACCACTGCCATTCCCGATAATTACAACTATGTGATCAATGACGCAACAGGCGGAAGTGTTCCTTCCCGGATCCACGCCTATGATACCACCGCAACGCCCGTTACGCCTACATACCCCGGCTATGAATTTGTCGGCTGGTTTACCGAGAAGAACGGTGGCACCCAGGTCACTTCCCTGGATGAGAGCGCAGACGGCATCAGCCTGTACGCCCGCTGGGAGGGTGATGGTGTCGTCAATGGCGGAAATTCCGATATCACTCAGACCATTGATCCCGTGAAGATCACCGTTACCAGTAACTATGTGAATCTTCGTAAGGGCCCCGGCACCAACTATGCAACCGTCGGACAGGCCAATACGGGTGATCAGTTTACCATTACGGAGATCGCCACCGGCAGCGGTCATACCTGGGGTAATTTCTCCACCGGCTGGATCAGCCTGACCTTTACCAATTATGAGGATGTGAAGGATAATCCTTCCGTTGAAGAACCCACGGAGCCCGAGCCTACCCAGCCGGAACCCACAGAACCGGAACCTACCGAGCCCGAGCCCACCCAGCCGGAACCCACAGAACCGGAACCTACCGAGCCCGAGCCTACCCAGCCCGAACCCACTGAGCCCGAGGAGCCTCAAGGCGTTACCGGTAAGGTCAAGGCCAACGGCGGCCTGAATGTCCGCAGCGGCCCCGGCACCGGATACAGCTCTGTCGGCGTGCTCAACAACGGCGATGCGGTTACGATCCTGGAGCAGAAGAGCGTCGGATCTATGATCTGGGGCAAGATCGCCAATGGCTGGATCAGTATGAGTTATGTGGTTCTGGACAAGACAGAAGAAGTTAAGCCGGAAGAACCCAAGCCTGAGGCACCCACGCCTGAAGAACCCGGCAGCGAAACGGACAGCGTGACCGGTTACGTGAAAGCCAACGGCGGATTGAATATCCGTGGCGGCGCTGGTACCAACTATCCCATTGTGGGCACTTATAATAATGGAGATAAGGTAACCGTCACCCAGAAGCAGACCGTTGGTTCTGTCACCTGGGGCAAGACGGAAAAGGGCTGGATCAGCCTGAACTACTTCACCACAGAAGCACCCTCCGATCCCGGCGGCACACAGCCTGCTGTGGAGACCGGTACGGTACAGGTGGATGATGTACTGCGTATCCGCAGCGGTCCCGGCACTTCCTACGCCATTTCCGGCTACTACAACGGCGGTGATCGTGTCACCATCACCCAGAAGCAGACCGTGAACGGTACGACCTGGGGTAAGACCGATAAGGGCTGGATCAGCCTGGACTATGTGAAGCTGGATGCTGCCCAGGGCGGCGAAAGTGAAGATACGGATGCTGATATCCGCACGGTTACCGCCAGCTGCCTGAATGTGCGCAGCGCTGCTGGTACCGGTAACAGCATTGTAGGTTATTTGAACTACGGCGCAAAGGTGCAGATCCTGGAGCAGACTACCGTTGACGGTGTCCTTTGGGGCAAGATAAGCACCGGCTGGATCTGCCTGCAGTACACAAAATAATAAAGCATGAAAGACCTGCCGATATCCCGGCAGGTCTTTTTTGTCAAATTCCGGTTTATCGAGCTGACGCTCGATAATAATTGATAATGGAAAATTGAAAATGATTGTGTCGGCTACGCCGACGTTTTAAATTATTTTCCGAAGGAAAATACCACAATTTTCAACTTTCAACTTTCAATTTTCAATTCGCTCGTCAGAGCGTTAAATCGGAATTTATCGATGGCATCTTGGGGAAAGAAAGCCTTGCTTTTTTTCTGATTTATAGGTATAATAAACTGATTCATTTTAACATTTTATATTGAGGTTGCAGCTGTGTATTTAAAATCTTTGGAAGTGCAGGGCTTTAAGTCCTTCCCGGATAAGACGTTGATCCGTTTTGGCGATGATATCACCGCCATTGTCGGTCCCAACGGCTCCGGCAAATCGAATATTTCCGATGCCATTTTGTGGGTCATGGGCGAACAGAGCACCAAGACCCTGCGTGGCGCAAAAATGGAAGACGTGATCTTCGGCGGTACTCAGAAGCGTGCGCCTGTTGGTTTTGCGGAGGCAACGCTGACGCTGGACAATACCGACCGGGCCCTGAGCTACGATGCCGATGAGGTGATGGTCACCCGCCGTTATTACCGCTCCGGCGACAGCGAGTATTACATCAACCGCCAGTCTGCCCGTCTGCGGGATATCCACGAGTTGTTTATGGATACCGGTCTGGGCCGGGAGGGTTACTCCAACATCGGCCAGGGCCGTATCGATGAGATCCTTGCCCGTAAGAGCACGGAGCGCCGTGAGATCTTTGAGGAAGCGGCAGGTATCTCCAAGTACCGTCACCGCAAGGAAGAGACGGAGCGCAAGCTCTCCCATACCGAGGATAATCTGCTCCGCATCGGTGACAAGGTCTCCGAGCTGGAGCTGCAGCTGGAGCCCCTCAAGGTCCAGTCGGAAAAAGCAAAGAAATACCTGGAGCTGAAGGAAGAGCTGCAGGGCGTGGAGGTTGCGGTCTGGATGGACCGTCTGGAAAAGCTTTCTCAGGACGCCAGAAAGGCAGAGGAGGACTATGCCTCCGCCGCCTTTGTGCTGGAGCAGTCCAAGGAGGACCTGGACAAGCTCTTTGAATCCTCCGCCCAAATGGGTGCTGACCTGCGGGAGCAGAATGCTCAGCTGGAGAATATCCGTGTGCAGATCAGTATGCTGGAGGGTGCCCATCAGCAGATCGAGGGACAGGTAGCTGTCCTGCGTGGCGCCGTCCGGAATAACGAGGAGAATATCCGCCGCAGCAAGGAGGACCTGCAGGGACAGGAGAGCCGCAGAAGCGGTATTGCCACCCAGATGGAGCAGGCACAGCAGCGGATCGAAGAAATTGAGACCACCCTGACTCAGAAAAATGAGGAACTGGAAAACAGCCGCCGGGAGCTGACGGAAATGACCGCCAATTCCCAGGGCATCACCCGGCAGTTTATGCAGCTGCGCAGCCAGGAGGTCAAGTTGGGTGCGGACATTGCCGCAGGTGAGGCTGCCCTGCAGAGTGTGCAGACGAACCTCACCCAGAGCGAGGAGCGTGCCCAGCAGCTGCGGGAGGACTTGTCCGCAGGTGACGCCAAGGAACAGCAGGCACAGCAGGATCTGGAAGCTTGCCGCAAGGAGCTGAAAAGTGCCCGGGAGGAGGTCACTGCCGGCAACAACACCATCGCAGGCTATACGCTGCGTCAGGCTACCCGCAGTAAGCGCCGGGATGAGCTTTCCGAGCAAGTGCAGAAGCTGCGTTCCCAGCTGGAATCCGTTCAGGCCAGGACCAGAGTGTTCAAGGCAATGGAGCGGGATATGGAGGGCTTCCAGAAATCCGTTCGAAACGTGATGCAGGAGGCCAAGCGTGGTGCTCTGCGCAATGTCCACGGCCCCCTTTCCCAGCTGATCCGTACCGAGGACAGCTATACCGTGGCCATCGAGATCGCCCTGGGTGCTGTGATGCAGCATATCGTTATGGATACCGAGGCCGACGGTAAGGCGGCACTGAATTATTTGAAGCGGACCAACGGCGGCCGTATCACCGTGCTGCCCATTGCCACTATGCGTGGCAGAGTGCTGGAGGAGAAGGGACTTTCTTCCAATGCAGGCTTTGTGGGACTGGCATCGGAGCTGGTCAGCTGCGATGAAAAATACCGTGGCATCGTTGACTATCAGCTTGGCAGAACTGTGGTGGTTGAGAACATTGACAATGCCATTGCTATGGCCCGCCGGTACAATAACCGGTTTAAGATCGTAACCCTGGACGGTCAGGTGATGAACCCCGGCGGTTCTATGACCGGCGGCAGTGTGAATAGGGAAGCGGGCATCCTCAGCCGTGCCAATGAGCTGGAGAAGCTGGCACAGCAGGAAAAGAGCCTTACCGAAAAGCTGGAGGCACTGGAAGCAGAATTCCAGGAGGCCCGCCGGCTGGCGGATCAGGTGGAATTCCAGCTGACTACCGCCAAGGAGCAGCTTGCCGAGGCGGAAAAGCTGGTTCTAACCAAGGAAGGTCTGGAGAAGCAGCATATGATCTGGCTCCAGGCCCTGCAGGATGCGGCTGCCTCTGCCCACAGGGAGCTGGATGCCCTGACGGTGCGGCTGCAGACCGAGCGGGAGCAGCACAGTGCCCTGACGGCCCAGCAGCGGATCTACACCGCACAGCTGGCACAGACCAGAGATACCATTGCCCAGCTGGAAAACAGCCAGTCTGAGGCCGATGCGGCGGTTGCGGCCTATACCGATGGAATGAATGCCATCCGGACCCAGATCGCCGCTCTGGAGGCGGAGCGTACCACTGCCCAGAGCCATATCGCTGACCTGCGGGTGCTCCAGGCTGCTGCCGAGGGTGACCGGGATAAGAAGCTGGCGGATATGGAGAGCATCCGGGCAGAGATCGCTGCGCTGGAAGCCCAGATCCAGGCTTCGCTGGATCGGCAGAAGGACAATGATGCCGAGATCGCCCGTGTGCGCAAGCTGATGGCAGACGCACAGGCAGAGTATGCCCGCATCGAGGCGAATAAGACCCGTGCTGAAAGCGAGATCCAGGATAAGAATAAGACTGTCGTGGATATGGAGCGTGCCTGCGCTCTGCTGCTGAACAAGAAAGAGACCACGGCGGTGGAAGAGCGTGCCACCATCGACAAGCTCTGGGATACCTACGGCTTGACCCCCGGCACCGCCGGTGAAAAGCGGGGGAGCATCGAATCCGTGGCTGCCGGTACCCGGCGGATCGGTGAGCTCAAGCGCAAGATCGGCGCATTGGGAACCCCCAATCTGGGTGCCATCGAGGAGTATGCCCGGGTCAATGAGCGCTATACTTACCTTACCGGCCAGCGGGATGATGTGCTGGGTGCCAAGAAGGAGCTGGAGAACATTATCCGTTCCATCACCCAGGAGATGACCACCATCTTTGTGGCGGAATTTGGGAAGATCAATGAGTACTTCGGTCAGGTCTTTACGGAGATGTTCGGCGGCGGTAAGGGTGAGCTGGTTCTGGAGGATCCTCAGGAGCCGCTGACCTGCGGCATTGAGATCCGTGTCCAGCCTCCCGGAAAGCAGCTCAAGACCATTACCCTGCTTTCCGGCGGCGAGAAGGCATTCGTTGCCATCGCCCTGTACTTTGCGATTTTGAAGGTTCGTCCCACGCCCTTCTGTATGCTCGACGAGATCGATGCGGCGCTGGATGACCGGAACGTGGAACGTTTTGCCAACTACCTGAGCAATTTGAGCCAGAACACCCAGTTCATCGTCATCACCCACCGCCGTGGCACCATGGAAGCTTCCGATGTGCTTTACGGTGTCACGATGCAGGAACAGGGCATCAGTAAGCTGCTGCGGCTGGATCTGAACCAGATGGAGGAGCAGCTGGGAATTATGGAATAAGAGTGGAGAGTGTAAAGTTGAGAGTGAAGATAATGTATCAATATCTCCACTCTTCAATCTCCAATCTTCACTTTGAAAAGGAGATACTATGGGATTCTTTGACAAAATTAAGGCCGGTCTGACCAAGACCAGAGATGCGCTGAGCAGTACTCTGGGCAGTGTGTTTTCCGGCTTTAGCGAGATCGATGATGATTTTTATGATGAGCTGGAAGAATGCCTGATCCTGGCGGATCTTGGCGTGGAAACGGCAACGAAAGCCACCGATCTTCTGCGCAAAAAGGTGCGTGAACAGCACCTTAAGACCACTGAAGAGGCAAAGACCGCCTTGAAGGAGATCCTGGCAGATATGTTGAATGTGGGGGATACCGCATTGCAGCTCGATACCACTCCCTCTGTGATCCTGGTGATCGGCGTCAACGGTGTGGGAAAGACCACCACCATCGGAAAGATCGCTACCCAGCTTACAAAACAGGGAAAGAATGTGCTGCTGGTGGCGGGAGATACCTTCCGTGCCGCTGCGGCTGACCAGCTTGAGATCTGGGCAGGACGGGCAGGGGCATCCATCGTGCGGCAGCA
>JAFSFK010000113.1 GCA_017435245.1 Oscillospiraceae bacterium
AGCTTACCGGTCTGGATCTGCGTCAGTTCGACCATGCGATCGTGTTCAAGGTGGCTTTGATGGTGCGCAAGTACCTGTCTTCCCGGGAGACAAGATAACCTTTGCATCCTTTGAGCCGCACTTGCCGTGCGGCTCAAATTGTGTGGTTTCCAGCATTTTCTGCCGGAGGCAGGTTGACACGTGGATTACAATATGTTACAATTTAGTTACACTACATATGGAGCGATAGATATATGATCGAATTTACTGATGTTACAAAGTCCTATGTGGAAGGCAACCACGCCCTGCGGGGAGTGAGTATGCAGATCGAGGACGGCGAATTTGCTTTTCTGGTAGGTCCTTCCGGTTCCGGTAAGTCTACCATCATTAAGCTGATCACCGGTGAGCTGCGGCCTACCTCCGGCAGCGTGCACGTCAACGGCTATTCTCTGAGCCGGATCCGTAAGCGTGAGATCCCTTACCTGCGCCGTACAGTCGGTGTTGTGTTCCAGGATTTCCGCCTGATCAACAATAAGACGGTTTATGAAAATGTGGCCTTTGCAATGCGTGCGATCGGTGCCCGGGAGAAGGAGATCCGTGCCCGTGTGCCGTACATTCTGGAGCTGGTAGGTCTGGAAAATAAGAGCCGCCGCCATCCCAATGAGCTTTCCGGCGGCGAGCAGCAGCGTCTGGCCATTGCCAGAGCGCTGGTCAATAACCCCTCCACCATCATTGCTGACGAGCCTACTGGTAACCTGGATCCTGCTATGTCTTTGGAAATTATGAGCCTGCTGCAGGAGATCAATAATCTGGGTACCACGATGCTGGTGGTCACCCACGCCAAGGACTTGGTGGAACACTTTGGCAAGCGTGTTATCTCCCTGAACGAGGGCATGATCGCACACGACGGAATGGATGGGTACTATACTTATGAAGATTAATAACCTTGGATATTTGATGAAAGAGGGCATCCGGGGAATTTTCCTCCACGGCTTTATGTCCTTTGCCGCTGTGTGTGTTACGGTGGCCTGCCTGCTGATCGTGGGCACCTTTTCCAGCTTGATTTACAACCTGAACATTATGGTGGAAGAGCTGAATATGACCAATGAGGTCCTTGCCTACGTGGATGAGGAACTGTCCGATGCTGAGGCTAGAAGCGTTGGTACCACCATCAACCGGGTGGATAATGTGCTGGAATCCAACTTCGTCTCCCGTGAGGAGGCTTTGCAGAACTTTATTGCTGACTATGAAAATCCCGCTGCCTTTGACGGTACGGATCCCATGACCCTGCAGCACCGGTATGTGATCGTGCTGAAGGACAACCGGCTCCTCACCGAAACAATGGAAGACCTGTGGGAGGTTCCCGGTGTTGTGGATGTTGTGGCATTTGACGAGCTGGCGGAGGGCTTCTCTACCATTCAGGATGTGCTGCATATCGTCTCCATCGTGGTGATCGCAGTTTTGCTGGTGGTATCCCTGCTGATCATTTCCAACACGGTCAAGCTTGCTATGTATGACCGCCGGGATGAGATCGCTATTATGAAGATGGTGGGTGCTACCAACGGCTTTATCCGCTTCCCCTATGTGGTGGAAGGCTTCTGTCTGGGTATGATGGGTGCAGCGCTGGCCTTTGGTCTGGAATGGCTGATGTATGACCAGCTGGTTGCCCGGATCAATGCGGTGGATACCCTGCAGCTGTTCAACTTTGTTCCCTTCCAGCAGCTGCTGCTGCCGATGATCGCTACCTTTGCCGCCGCCGGTCTGTTTGTCGGTGTGGTTGGTAGCTGGACGTCTATCCGCAAGTTTATGAATGTTTAAGCGAGGTCCTTTATGAAGAACAGAAAATTATGGGTAAGCCTTCTGGCAGGATTTCTGGCACTGGTTATGATCCTGGGCCTGTTTGTCAGTGTGCTCCCCACCTATGTCAGTGCGGAAAGCTCCGCTGAGATCCAGAAGCGCCTGGAGGCACTGGAAGATGAAAAAGATGTTATCGACGAAAAGATCAAGGAGCTGGAAGGCCAGTTGTCCGAGAACTTCGGCGAGATGGAAGAGATCGTTGCGCAGAAGGATCTGATCGATCAGGAGGTCTTTCTGCTGAACCAGCAGGTGGACAACATCAATGCGCAGATCATTGAGACCGGTCTGCTCATTGCCGATAAGCAGGATGAGCTGGATGCGGCAGAAGAGCATCTGGCTCAGCTGCAGGAAAAAAACAAAGAGCGCATCCGTGCTATGGAGAAAAACGGCGGCCTGTCCTATTGGTCTGTCATCTTCAAAGCGAACAGCTTTGTGGATCTGCTGGATCGGCTGAAGATGATTGAGGAGATCGCTGAGGCAGACAAGGAACGTCTTGAGGAGATGGCTGCCGCTGCTGAGGCGGTTGCCGCAGCCAGAGATGCTCTGGAGGGGGACAAGGCTGCTTTAGAGGAAAGCAAGAAGGCGTTGGCTGCGGCTCAGGACGAGCTGGCAGTCAAGCGTGCCGAGGCAGATAAGCTCCTGGCGGAGCTGGTGGCCATCGGTCAGGAGTATGAGGATCTGCTGGAGCAGTCTGAGGACGAGCAGCAGGAGCTGGCTCTGGAGATCGCCCAGGCAGAGAAGGAGTACAAGGCGGCCAAGAAAAAGGAAGAAGAGGCATTGCGTCCTTCTTATCCCAGCGGTGGAAATACCACCCCCAGTACAGCACCTCCTTCCAGTGCCGGCTGGATCACGCCCTGCCGTTATATTGCAATGACCAGCCCCTTCGGTATGCGTTGGCACCCCATTTCCGGCGGCTACAAAATGCACTATGGCGTTGACCTGGCAAATAATACCGGTACACCCATTTATGCAGCCCGCAGCGGAACCGTTACCACCGCTTCCTACAACGGCAGCGCAGGTTACTATGTATCCATCAACCATGGTGACGGCTTCAGCTCCATCTATATGCACATGACCCATTACATCGTCTATTCCGGTCAGTATGTGGAGCAGGGACAGGTCATCGGCTATATGGGTTCCACCGGCGGTTCCACCGGCCCGCACCTGCACTTCGGCATTTCTTACAACGGTACTTACGTGAATCCCGCAAATTACATTAACATCTAATACTAATTCTTAATAAAAATCAAAGATTTTTATTAAGAAGGCCCCGCTTGGAGCGTTGCCCTTTTGTGCCGTAAGCGGCACAAAAGCCGTCTCATACAGTTCTTGACGCACCTACGGTGCTATAAAAAGCTTTTAAAGCTTTTTATGAAGAACTAGTATAAAAGCGGGATATAATAAGAAAAAGAACGATTCCCACAGCCTTTTCGGGCTGTGGGAATTGCTGATACTTAGCAAGAAGGAGGAACCGTAAATGGAAGGTTCCGAAAAATGGAAAAACAGGCTGCTGCGTTTTGCCTCGTACGTGCTGGTGGCGGCAGTGGCATCGGCAGTGACCCTGTCGGTCTTTGGCGGTCAGAGCAAGCTGGAGGAGCTGGAAAAGCTTTTGCAAACGAAGTTTGTAGGGGATGCGGATCCGGTTTTGATGGAGGATGCGGCAGCTGCTGCGATGGTGGCGGCACTGGGAGACCGGTGGAGCTACTATGTTCCCGCTTCTGCTTACGAATCCTACGCCGAGGGCAAGACCAATTCCTATGTGGGAGTTGGCATTACCGTAGTCCTGCGGGAGGACGGCACCGGTTTTGATATCACTCGGGTGGAGCCGGGCGGCAGTGCGCAGGAGGCGGGGATCCTTCCCGGGGATATCCTCGTCGAGGCGGCAGGACATTCCCTGGCAGGGATGGATATTAACACCCCGGCTTCTTATATCAAAGGGGAAGAGGGAACACCTGTCACGGTAAAAGTACTGCGGGATGGGGAAGAACTGACGTTTGAACTGCTGCGCAAGAAAATTGAGACACAAGTGGCATCCGGACAGATGCTGCAGGGCAATGTGGGCTATGTTAAGATCGCAAATTTCAATGACCGGTGCGCCCAGCAGACCATAGCGGCAGTGGATGAATTGACTGCACAGGGAGCAGTGGCGCTGATCTTCGACGTGCGGGATAATCCCGGTGGTTACCGGCAGGAGCTGGTGGAGATCCTGGATCATCTGCTGCCGGAAGGACCGCTGTTTCGCAGTGTGAGCTACACGGGGTTTGAGGACGAGGATACCTCGGGTCCGGAGTGCTTGGAGCTTCCTATGGCGGTGCTGGTGAACAGCGAAAGCTATTCTGCCGCCGAGTTTTTTGCTGCTGCCCTTTCTGAGTATGACTGGGCTGCGGTGGTTGGAACACCCACCTGTGGCAAGGGGTATTATCAGAATACCTTCCGGTTGTCAGACGGTTCTGCGGTGGGTCTGTCCACCGGTGCTTATTACACCCCCAACGGGGTGAGTCTGGCGGAAACCGGAGGCCTTGTACCGGATGTGGAAGTTGCGGTGGACGAGGAAACCTCTGCCCGTATTTACGCCGGTCTGGTGGACCCTATGGAGGATCCCCAGATCCTTGCGGCACTGGAAAGCCTAAAATGATGCTTTGCGGCTATGGCAACATAGCCGCAAATTCCAGTTTATCGAGCTGTTCGGTAAATCTATCGTCATACCTTGTAGGGGCGATTATCAATCGCCCGCCCAATAATTTGTGTGCAAATTATTGGGATTTCCGAAGGAAATCACATTTTATCGCCTTCGGCGATGGGATTTTGTTTTGCAAAATCCCCGGGCGGATAATATCCGCCCCTACGGATTCTAACGAACATCGCATCGAAAAACCGGAATTTATCCATGCAAAAAATCCCAAACCCGTACTTGACGAAAAGATACAATTCTACTATAATGTTATGAGATATCGAAATTTTTGCGATTAGAAAGGAACTTGCAACTATGGCAAAGGAATTTAAGATCACAAGCCTGCGACTGGCTGACCTGGAAAAGGAACTGAATTACCTGAAGACGACCCGTGAGCGTGAGATCGCAGCAATGATCGCTGAAGCCCGCTCCTACGGTGACTTGTCCGAAAACTCCGAGTACGATGCTGCCAAGAATGAGCAGGCAAAGCTCTATGGCCGTATTGCCGAGATCGAGGACATCCTGTCCCACGCTGTTATTATCGAGGACGAGAATGAGGCCAACGGCCGTGTGGGTCTGGGATGCACCGTTACCGTGGAAGATCTGAAGACCGGTAAGACGACTGACTACCGGATCACCGGTTCTCAGGAGGCCAATCCTATGGAGTACAAGCTTTCTGATGATTCTCCCTTTGGCCGTGCCATCGTTGGCAAGTCCATCGGTGATACTTTCACCGTCAATGCCCCTATGGGCACTTATGAGATGAAGGTCATCAATGTGAAGCGTGATTAAGGAGAAAACAATGGCGAAGTTTGTACCCCAGGCTGAACTGCCTGTATCTGAGCAGGCCCAGATCCGCCGTGATAAATTGGCGGCACTCCGGGCTGAGGGTCGGGACCCCTTTGTCCAGACCAAGTTTGATTTTAATGCCGATTCTGCCGCCATCAAGGCTGATTACGAAGGTTATGAGGGCAAGACTGTCCGTGTTGCCGGCCGACTGATGAGCAAGCGTGGTCAGGGTAAGGTTATGTTCTGCGA
>JAFSFK010000114.1 GCA_017435245.1 Oscillospiraceae bacterium
ATACGCACGGTCTCCACTCAGATCACACCCGAGCCCGGCTCGTGGACCTTCCGGGGCGGATGGGCGCCTAATTAGGCAGCCAGAGCAACAGTATTGTTGTCAGTTAATTTTAAAAAGTTACCCGTTTTATCGTGGTCAGGCGCCACGGCTCGCTTATCCGGCCTCACTACCCCCGTCGAAACCAGTACGGCCCCGTATTGAAGATAGGAGATAGGAGAGTGGAGAGTGAAGATCATACTACATAGATCTTCACTCTTCAATCTCAACGCTTGACTCTAATTTAAAATCTGCCGTAGGGATCGGGAAGCTTCTTGGGTTCGGGGTAGCTCACGCCCTTGGTGTCTACGCTGATGCTGGCGATCTTTTGCTCCTCTACGGGGCGATCCTGAGCGCCGGTGCGGGTGGAAGCAATGGCATCCACAACATCCATACCGGAGGTCACCTTGCCGAATGCGGCATACTGACCGTCCAGATGACGGGCATCCTGGTGCATAATGAAGAACTGGCTGCCGGCAGAGTTGGGGCTGGAGGAGCGGGCCATAGACAGAACACCACGCTTATGCTTCAATTCATTCTTCACACCGTTGAAGAAGAACTCGCCCTTGATGCAGTAGCCGGGGCCACCCATACCGGTGCCCTCGGGGCAGCCGCCCTGGATCATAAAACCGGGGATGACACGGTGGAAGATCAGACCGTCATAGTAGTTGTGATTGCACAGGTCGATGAAGTTGTAAACGCTCTGGGGTGCCTTTTCGGGGTACAGCTCACCCTCGATAACACCGCCGTTTTCCATAGTGATCTTAAAAGTAGGATTCATATTTAGTACCTCTCTTTCATAGCACGGTCGATCTGACGCTTGGCGTCCCGATCAGCCGCAGTTTGTCTTTTATCATAGAGTTTTTTGCCCTTGCACAGACCTACCTTGATCTTTACCCGGCTGCCCTTAAAATAGACAGTCAGAGGGATCAGAGAGTATCCGTCCTGCTTGACTTTTCCGTACAGCCGCATAATCTCCCGTTTGTGCATCAGCAGTCGACGGGGGCGGCGAGGGTCTGGATTGAATCGGTTGCCGTGGTCGTAAGGTGAGATGTGCATCTGGTTCAGAAGCATCTGTCCGTCTTTAATACCGCACCAGGCGTCCTTTAGGTTTAAGGTGCCCTGCCGAATTGACTTGACTTCCGTACCTTGCAGTTCAATACCAGCTTCGTATTCTTCTTCGATATAATATTCGTGCCGTGCCTCCCGGTTGGTGGCCATGACTTTTATGCTTTCCTTTTCCAGATCTCTCACCTCCAAGCTTATTCATTATACCATATGTGTCAAGGTGATTATACAGTGATTTCGATTTGATTTCCCTCGAATCCAAGGATACAGCTTTCATAATATCCGTCGCCTGTTGTTCTTGGGCCGCTTAATACCGTATATCCGTCAGCGGCCAATCGGCAGGTCAAAGCATCCACAGCATCCTTGCTTCCAACGCTGAATGCCAAATGGATATATCCGATGCGGTTTAAGGTTTTTTCACTATCTGTCATATTTGGCTTGTTCATTATTTCCAAACGGGAACCGCCTTCAAAAGTCAAAAAGTAGGAACGGTAATCTGTGTTTGGATTGTGATAACCGTCGTTGCTGACAGCACCAAAGTATTTGCAGAAAAAGTCTTTTGCGCCTTCCAGGTCGTTTACATACAGAGCAATATGTTCTATCTTCATAATCATTCCTCAAACAAGAACATTTCCAGTGTGTTGGGAGAATCAAATGTATAGTCGCAGATGCTGCGCATTTCTGTTTCCAGTTCCGGGAAGTCTGCTTTGCTCCAGGCGGCAAAAGCGATTTCCACACCCAGAGACTGTGCCATCATCCATCCCAATTTCATATCATCTACTACCAGGATGTCTTTCGGCTGTAGATCATAGCGGCGCATCATATCTTCCAACGCCCAGGAACTGGGTTTTCTTTGATCCTTGGGAAGATCCCAGCCGTAGATGGCATCCGGTTGAATACCGAAGTGGGTATCGTAGTCTCTGGAGATGTTCTCAATGCTGGAGTGGGATATCACGCATACAAGACCGCCGTTTTCTTTTTGGCGGCGGATCACATTTTCGATTCCAGGGTAGGCGTCCGGAATATGGACTTTGATATAATCCATCCACCGGCGGTATTCATCTTTTTGCTCGGCTTCGGTAAACTGCCAGCGTCTGCGGCACATTTCGGCAAAACCGTAGTTGTGGCAATCCGAAACATAATCTGCAAGGGAAATGGTTTTGCCGGGACGGAATTCCTCCAGAATTTTACAGAAGAAAGGATAGCCCAGCGTTTTGTCGGTTTGTACCACGGTATCATCGTGATCCAAAACCAGACAGGGATATTTCAGCATCGCACGCACCACCTTTTCTGGAATTATATCAAATGGGGAGAAAAGAGGCAACCATAAAATTCCCCTTGCTTATTACGAACAAATGTGCTACAATAAAGCAAACGGAGGTGAGGGGATGGAAACCAATATATGTCCTGTGGATGTAATCTGTATGTGCAGCGCAGGGGGTGAGATCCGTCCGCTGCGTTTTCGGATGGAGGATGAAAATCATCAACTTTTACGAGTGGATATCGATGAGGTTATCAGTATGCGTCCCATTCAGTATGTGGGAATTGAGGCACAGCTGTTTTTGTGCCGTGCAGTGGTAGCGGAGAAGCAGTGGTTGTTTGAGCTTAAGTATACCATCCGCAGCCACAGCTGGTGTTTTTACAGGAGGGTGTGCTAATGGCGGAACGGGTGATATTTCACGTGGATGCCAACAGTGCATTTCTGTCCTGGTCGGCGGCATACCGGATAAAAGTACTGGGGGAGCAGACTGATCTGCGGGAAATCCCATCGGTAGTGGCAGGAGACAAGGAATCCCGGCACAGCATCATTCTGGCAAAAAGCACTCCGGCGAAAAAATACGGTATCAAAACCGGAGAACCGCTGTTTCAGGCGTTGGAAAAATGCTCGGATCTGGTGGTGGTTCCGCCGGATTATCATCTGTATGTGGAGGCATCCCGGCACTTTGTTGCGATGCTGCGCCAGTTCAGTCCTGTGGTGGAGCAGTATTCCATCGATGAAGCCTGGGTGGATATGACCGGTACCCAGCGGTTGTTTGGCGATCCCAGGCTGGCAGCGGAACAGATGCGTAAGCGTATCTGGGAAGAACTGGGATTTACAGTCAATATCGGCATTTCCAGCAACAAGTTGCTGGCCAAAATGGCAGGAGATTTTGAAAAGCCCAATAAGGTGCATACCCTGTTTCCGGAGGAGGTTCCGACAAAATTCTGGCCGCTTCCGGTACGGGACCTGTTTTTGGTGGGTGCCGCAACGGAGCGGAAACTGAAACTGATGGGCATTTACACCATCGGCGACCTTGCCAAAGCGGATGAAAAGATACTAAAAAAACGCTTGGGAAAGCACGGTCAGACAATCTGGCACTTTGCCAACGGACGTAATGCAGACCTGGTGACTCCGGAGCCGGCGGAGAATAAAGGTTACAGCAATTCCATTACGACCCCCAGCGACGTTACCAATCACACAGAAGGACATCAGGTGCTGTTGAGTCTGTGCGAAACGGTAGCAATGCGGATGCGCAAGGACGGAAAGTGCGGAAGCTGTATATCTATTCATCTGCGGACCAATGAATTTGAACATTTCTCTCACCAGGCGGTGCTTCACGGTGCAACGAATATTACCGAAGAAATATTTAAAGCAGCCAGCCGGATCTTTGACGAAGCCTGGGACGGAAGCGTTCCTCTGCGTCAGCTGGGTGTGCAGGTGACAAGGCTTTCTCAGGAACCCTATCAGCAGTTTGATTTGTTTTCGGGTATGAGTCCTGTACAGTATGAGAAAAAGCTGCGGCTGGATGAGGCAGTGGATTCTTTGCGGGATAAGTACGGGGAGGATATTATCCGCCGTGCCAAATTTACACAGGATCCGGAGGGGCATATGGCAGGCGGCCTGAGCAAAGCTCGCCGTACCGGTGTTACAAAACCGGTTCCGGATGAATTTTAATACTGGAAAGTTGCGGATAGATGGAGTATAATGGTGAAAAAAGTAAGGGAGCTGGAGCTATGTCTATCGTAACATTTTACCGAGGTCACCCCAATCCCCCCAAGACCACTATGCCCGCCCATTTGGGGGCCAACGCCATTATCACCTGCAACGGAAAGCTTCTTTTGGAAAAACGCCGGGACAGTGATACCTGGGGTTTGGTTGGCGGCGGCGTAAAAAAATATGAAACAGAAGTTCAGGCGATAGCCCGGGAGGTCTACGAGGAATTGGGGCTGCGTATTCCCAAGGAACGGTTTCAAAAGTTGGCAGTATATGGTGAACCCGGACGGATCGCAGCCTATCAGGACGGCAGTATCTGGCGGATGGTGATCGTGATATTTGGCTTGGATCTGCAGGAAGAACCAAAACTTAAGATCAGCGCCGAATCAAAAGCGCTTCGCTTTTTCACAAAAGAGGAGTTGAAGGATATTCCGATCGTGATAACCCACAGCGATGTGGTGGAGGATTGGTTTATAAACAAGTAAGCAGAACCGGGGCGATTTGCCCCGGTTAGCTTTTTGTAAAATTATGCATAAAGATGAAATAATACTTGTATATTCAGTAATTCTATGATATTATACATCTCGACGGTGCAGTATCCTAGTCGGAATGGCCATTTTCCAGGAAGGGCCTAAAAATCCTTTGAAGGGCACATCGATGAAGTCCCTGGTGTCTGCTTTTTACGCCCAGTTTAGGGTGGATGCTGGGGGTTAAGGTTTCCGGGCGCGCTCCAATGGCATGGGGCATACGACCCGGTTTCCGTGGAGACTTGAACCTTGTGCGACGACGGGGAGAATCCCGGGAGGGATCCGATCGCGTACGAATCAAGTAAGAACCTGCAATGCAGTGCGCAGAATCGTGTTGCTGTGTGCAGCGTAGCCTGCCTTGAGTGAGTATGTGGGGAAAGGGGAACAGGCGGCTGTCTGCTATGGCCATAGCAGATGCCGATATTGCTCCTGGAAACCATACTTGCAAAAGAGGCTAAGACTATGGTTCATTCTGTCGTGGAAAACACCTAGGCTGTCGTAACTGGGCAGACAGGGGATTACAGCACGGACTAAGTGGCAATCGGGTATTCATTTTGGCAACACTTGAACTGACGGATCAAATGGAAACGGCCTGTGCGGCAACGGCAGGTTCTGTCAGGGGAAAACCAACCCGACCTAAGCCGTAAGATTTATCCTGTCTGCCGCCGTCATTTTATTATTTATGAAAAGGGGATAATTCCCGTGTCTAAGCAAGACCCTTCCTCAGCAAAAAAAGAAAGAAACAAGACTATACGCTGGGTTGTGACGATTTTCTTTATAACGATCCTGATTTCCGGTACAATATCCTTTTTGTCGGATATCATTATGGAGTCCAGCACTATGGCGGTGGCGTTTTTGATCCTGCTGTTTATTGTGCTGCTGGGCATCGTGTTTGACATCATCGGTATGGCTGTTGCAACTGCGGATGAAAAACCTTTTCACTCTATGGCTGCAAGGAAGGTACCGGGGGCACTGGAGTCCATTCGCTTGCTGCGCAATGCGGAGCGGGTAAGTTCTATTTGCAACGACGTTGTAGGTGATATCTGCGGCGTTGTTTCCGGTTCTGCTTCAGCAACCATTGCAGTGCAGATCCTGCAGAAACTCGATTTCTCCTGGCCTCAGATGGTGTCGCTTCTAATGTCTGCGCTGGTGGCGGGCTTGACAGTTGGCGGTAAGGCAATCGGTAAGACCTTTGCCATCAATTCCTGCACAAAAATCGTGTATTCTGTGGGAAAGATCATTTACTCTTTCCATAATATTCCCACTGTTTTTCAGAAAAAAAGATAGGTTGTGTTACCTGTGTCTATATTAGAAACGATCCATAACAATAAGGATCTGGTTGCGTTAAATGCAAAGCAAAGAAAGGATCTTTGCGCTGAACTGCGGGATTGTTTGATCCGCAATGTCAGTCGGACCGGCGGACACGTGGCCTCGAATTTGGGTGTCGTGGAGCTGACCGTGGCAATTGAAACGGTTTATAATACCCAAAAAGACCGCCTGGTTTTTGATGTGGGGCATCAGTCTTATATTCATAAGATGCTCACCGGTCGCCAGGCGGATTTTGCCGGTCTGCGCCAGTTTGGCGGTATTGCCGGCTTTCCCAAGCCCTCAGAAAGTGATGCGGATGCGTTTGTGGCAGGTCATGCATCCAGTTCCGTATCCATAGCCCTTGGAATGGCCAGGGCCAGAACCCTAACAGGGCAGGACTACAATGTTATTGCGCTAATGGGTGATGGCGCTGCAACCGGCGGTATGGCCTACGAGGGGCTGAATGATGCTGCTGTCAGTGGGGAACCCATTGTTGTGATCCTTAATGATAATGCCCTCTCTATCGATAAAAATGTGGGCGGAATGGCCTTCCATTTACGGAAATTGCGCTCGAAAGAGCGCTATCTTGGGATGAAGGAACACTATCGGGAATTTATGCTGAAGGTCCCCGGAGGACGTGGACTATATCGTTTTACTCGTCGGGCCAAGGACCGCCTGCGTCGGATGCTGATCCCCAGCAACATTTTTGAAAATATGGGGTTTACCTATCTGGGACCTGTGGACGGTCACGATACGGAAAATCTCATTGCTCTTTTACGAATCGCCAAGGAAATGAGAAGACCGGTGATTCTCCATGTTATGACCCAAAAGGGAAGAGGATATGCCCCCTCTGAGGAACATCCCAAGCTCTTCCACGGTATTGGTAAGTTTGACCCTGTAACCGGTGAACCGGAAAAAAAGGGCGGATATACTTTTTCGGATGCTTTTGGTGAAGAGATGGTCCGCTTAGCGGGTGCGGATGAGCGTGTTTGCGCCATTACCGCAGCAATGCCCGGCGGCACCGGCTTGTTGGAATTTAAGAGCAAATACCCCAAACGATTGTTTGATGTTGGTATCGCAGAGGAACACGCTATGTCTATGGCCGGCGGCCTTGCCAAACAGGGGATGGTGCCTGTGATTGCCCTGTATTCTACGTTCCTCCAAAGAGCTTACGATATGATCCTGCAGGATGTATGTATGCTGGGGCTTCATGTTGTTCTTGCGGTAGACCGTGCAGGTTTGGTGGGAGAGGACGGAGAAACGCACCACGGTGTGAATGATGTGGGTTTCTTACGCCATGCTCCTGGTCTGACCATATTGTGTCCTGCCAGCACGGCAGAGCTCAAAGATATGCTTGCCTGGTCTGTTGAGGAGCAGGATGGGCCTGTGGCTATCCGATACCCCAGAGGCGGCGATCGGAGTTATACACAGTCTGCCTGGGTGAATGATCCCGCTGTTAGAGGATATGGCGCACTAGCCTGCCACAGACACGGTACGGACGTAACGATCATTACCTATGGAACACTTGTTGAAAACGCAATGAATGCAGCTGAGCTGCTGTCTGAGCGGGGGATCAGTGCGGCAGTTTTGCGCCTTATGAGTGTAGCACCGCTGCCCATTGAGCAGATTCTTGAGCGAATGTCCGATAATCCCCATATTCTCGTATTGGAAGAAGTCAGCGCCAACTGCGGTATCGGTCACAGTCTTGCCTGGGAACTGAAAAAGAGAAAAGACAATATCCGGGTCGACTGCATAGATCTGGGCAGCCGATATGTGACACACGGCAGTGTTGAGCAATTATATAAGCACTACGGGCTGGATGCCCGATCTGTTGCAGATTATATTCTGGAGGTGCATCAAAGTGAAAATTAAAAAAAGACTGGATGTGCTTCTGGTTGAGCAGGGCTATGCCGATAGCCGTACCAAGGCGCAGGCTATTATTATGAGCGGTATGGTGTATGTGGACGGCCAAAAGGCTGACAAGCCCGGTATGTCATTCGATGAAACACTGCCCTTGGAGGTGCGTGGCGCAGTTTGTCCCTACGTCAGCAGAGGCGGATTGAAACTGGAGAAGGCACTGCGTGATTTTGGTGTGGATCCCACCGGATATGTATGCAGCGATTCCGGCGCATCTACCGGCGGTTTTACCGATTGCCTGCTGCAGCAGGGTGCAAGTAAGGTGTTCGCCATTGACGTTGGCTATGGTCAGCTGGATTGGAAGATCCGTTCTGATCCCCGTGTGGTGGTAATGGAGCGCACCAATGTTCGTTATGTGACTCCGGAACAGCTTGGTGAGCCTCTTGATTTGTCCGTGATCGACGTGAGTTTCATCTCATTAAAGATCGTTCTGCCTGTAATCAAGACATTCTTAAAGCCAACCGGACAGGTTCTGTGTCTGATCAAGCCGCAGTTTGAGGCAGGCAAGGAAAAAGTAGGAAAAAAGGGAGTTGTCCGGGATCCCGCTGTTCATAAGGAAGTGCTGGATATGTTTGTGGCACTGGCTGATGAACAGGGATTTAATATCTTGGGACTGACATTTTCTCCTGTGAAGGGGCCTGAGGGAAATATTGAATTTTTAGGCCATTTGAGCTTGGATAAACCAGGTATTCGTCCGGATACTGCGCAGGTCGTTGCGCAGGCACACGAAACATTGAAAGGGTGAGGGAATGAAAAAGATAATATTGACGCCCAATCCCTACCGGGACAAAAATTTCCATACGGTTCGCTCCGCAATGAAGATCCTGCGTGAGTGCGGAATGGAAGTTCGGCTGTGTTTACCCTTTGAGATCGATAAGTCCTACGACCTGCCTAAGGACCTGCGCTTCTCCCGTTTAGACCGTGAGATCGGAACAGCGGATATGCTTGTCTGCTTTGGTGGTGACGGTACCATTCTGCATATGGCAAAAACCGCTACACGCAACAATATCCCCATCCTCGGTGTCAACATCGGTACAATGGGCTTTATGGCGGAGCTGGAAAGCACAGAGCTGGATCAGTTGAAGCGCTTGGCCACGGGGGAGTACAGTATTGACGAGCGTATGATGCTGGATGTTACAGTTCACCGTGACCGTGACATTATTTTCCACGATATTTGTCTGAATGACGTGGTGATCACAAAAGGGGCTGTTGCCCGGATCGTCCATATGGCGGTGAACTGTGACGGGGTCCAGGCATTAGAGTGTGGCGGTGACGGTATGATCATCGCTACGCCGACCGGTTCTACGGCATACAGCCTGTCTGCTGGCGGTCCGATCGTTGAACCGGATGCCCACAGTATTTTGATCACACCCATTTGCTCCCACGATGTTGCCAGCCGATGCATCGTTGCGTCTGAAAACCGTACTGTAACGGTGATCCTGACCCGTAATAACCGCCGCTGTGCATACCTTTCTGCCGATGGCGGAAAGACACTGCGGATGAATATGGGGGATGTGGCAACTGTTAAGAAGTCTAATCTGACCACAAAGCTGGTACGGTTGAAGGACCGGAGCTTTTACGACGTGGTCAATATGAAATTTAGAATTAATTGAGGTGTACTGCGGTGAAAAGTCAAAGACAAGCCAAGATTATGGAAATCATCTCCAACCAAAACGTTGAGACCCAGGAACAGCTGCAGGCACTATTGCTGAAGGAAGGCTTCCGTTGCACCCAGGCGACTATCTCCCGTGATATCAAGGATATGCGGATCGTAAAAGAACTGACAAGTCTTGGAACGTACCGCTATACTACCAGCGGCAGTGAATTGAGTAGTGGTTTTTCCACCCGTCTGAACACGATCTTCCGTGAGTGCGTGATCGGGTATGACTATACCAATAACCTGATCGTGCTTCGCACCCTTCCGGGTCTGGCCTCTGCTGCCGGTTCTGCGGTGGATGCTATGAATATGAGCGCTGTGGTCGGTACCCTTGCTGGTGACGACACGGTTCTTGTTATTATGCGGGACAACAATGCTGCCGCAGCCTTCTGCGGTGAGATCAAGAGCCTTATTAACCGTGGCTAGGAGTGATTCTTTGTGCTGACCCTTCTGCATATTGAGAATATTGCGGTCATTGAGTGCGCTGACATATCCTTTGATGCCGGTTTTAATGTGCTCACTGGTGAAACAGGTGCTGGTAAATCCATTGTGATCGATGCAATTTCTGCCATCCTCGGTGAGCGTGCCTATCGGGATATGATCCGTACAGGTACCCAGAAAGCGTCTGTTCGAGCGGTGTTTACCGATGTTCCCAAGCTGGACTGGTTTGAACAAAATGGTGTTGAATACGACCCGGAAACTGTTATCCAGAGAGAAGTGTATCTTGACGGAAAGAACGTCTGCCGTGTCAACGGAACACTGGTTACGGTGAGCATACTGCGAAAGCTTGGCATCCAGCTGATCAATATTCACGGTCAGCACGACAGCGCATCACTGTTTGATGAGAATAATCATTTGACCTATCTTGATTCCTTTGGTGACAGCGAGGCTCTTCTCACCGTATATGCAGAGAAATTTGCCGCTGTGGCTGAGCTCCGCCGTCAGATCCAACGGATGACTATGGACGAGGGAGAAAAGCTGCGCCGGATGGAGACACTGCGCTACCAGATCGAAGAGATCGAAAAGGCGCAACTGGAAGCCGGGGAGGACGAAGCGCTGGAAGAGCGCCGAAAAATCTTACAGAATGCTGAAAAACTTGCCGACGGTATTAATGCGGCATCGGAATGTCTTTACGGCGGCGATGAAACCGACGGAGCGGCATCCTTGCTGGCTGAGGCCGAGCGGGAGCTTGCCCGTCTTTCACGGTATACGGATGCCTTTGAATCCCTCCACGAGAAGGTGGCGGACCTGATGTATCAGGTTCAGGATGCCGCAGATGAAGTTCGAAACGCCCGGGATGATTTGTCCTATTCTGATAGGGAACTGGATGAGATCGAGGGTCGTCTGGACGTGATCCACCGGCTGCGTCGAAAATACGGTGCAACCTGTACAGATATTTTAGAGTATCTGGAACGGGCAAAAGCGGAATTGGATGAGATTGAATTTGCCGACGATCATCTGGAAAGGCTGAAACGCAAGTGTGACAAGGCGGAAAAGGAAGCGTGGAATGCGGCCATCGAACTGCGTAAAAACCGCCAGAAGGCTGCTGTAGCCCTGTCGGAGCGGATTCTCAGCGAACTTGCACAACTGGATATGCCCAGAGTGCAGTTTTCCTGCGAATTTACGGAATTGGAACTGTCTGCCAACGGTGCCGATGCGGTGGCTTTCTATATGTCTGCCAATGCCGGCGAGGCCTTAAAGCCCTTGAGCAAAGTTGCTTCCGGCGGTGAGCTTGCCCGAATCATGCTAGCCATGAAGAATGTCCTTGCGGAGCAGGACCAGGTAAACACCTTGATCTTTGATGAGGTAGACACCGGCGTGTCCGGCAGAGCGGCGCAGAAGGTAGCTGAAAAGCTCAGAAGTGTAGCTAAGGCTAAACAGGTGCTTTGTGTGACCCATCTGCCGCAGCTTGCCGCCTTGGCTAATACCCATCTGCTGATCGCCAAGGAAGAGAGGGGCGGCCGTACATATACCACCGTTACACCTTTGGATCTTGAAGGCAGAAAACGGGAGCTTGCCCGCATCATTGGCGGCACCAATATTACGGAAACTACCCTCAAGAGTGCGGAAGAAATGCTAAAGGCTTGACAAAGTATAAACTTTTTGCTAGGATAACCACAATATCAACGCATTGATGGGATGAAGTACGCAATCTTTCTTCTCAAGAGAACTGCCGGTTGGTGCAAGGCAGCAGATGAAGATGCTGAAATACCTCCCGGAGCGGCTTTTCTGAAATCACAGTAGGAGAAGACGGGCTCGCCCGATACAGCGAAAGCGTTTTTATAACGCTGTGAGGTTCTTACTGCGAGGTAAGGATAAACCAGAGGTGGTACCACGTAGTTTACGTCCTCTGTCCGTAAGGACAGGGGACTTATTTTTTATAATATTTTGGAGGAGATTCAAATGAAATTATATGACGAACTGGTTGCCAGAGGTTTGATCGCCCAGGTTACCAATGAAGATGAGATCCGTGAGATGATCGACAACGGCAAGGCCACTTTCTACATTGGCTTTGACCCTACCGCCGATTCTCTGCATGTAGGCCACTTTATGGCGCTGTGTCTGATGAAGCGCCTGCAGATGGCTGGCAATAAGCCTATCGCCCTGATCGGTGGTGGTACTGCTATGATTGGCGACCCCTCCGGCAGAACCGATATGCGTTCTATGATGACCAAGGAGACCATCGACCACAACTGTGCCTGCTTCAAAAAACAGATGGAACGCTTCATCGAGTTCGGCGAGGGCAAAGCACAGATGGTGAATAATGCCGACTGGCTGCTGGACCTCAACTATGTGGATGTGCTGCGTGAAGTGGGTGCTTGCTTCTCTGTTAACAACATGCTTCGTGCTGAGTGCTACAAGCAGAGAATGGAGAAGGGCCTTTCCTTCCTGGAATTCAACTATATGATTATGCAGTCCTATGACTTCTACTACCTGTATCAGAACTACGGCTGCAATATGCAGTTTGGTGGCAATGATCAGTGGAGCAATATGCTGGGCGGTACGGAACTGATCCGCAGAAAGCTCCAGAAGGATGCCCATGCGATGACCATTACTCTGCTTCTCAATTCTGAGGGCAAGAAGATGGGTAAGACCGCAAAGGGTGCCGTGTGGCTGGATCCCAACAAGACTACTCCCTTTGAGTTCTACCAGTATTGGCGTAATGTTGAGGATGCGGATGTCCTTAAGTGTATCCGTATGCTGACCTTCCTGCCTC
>JAFSFK010000115.1 GCA_017435245.1 Oscillospiraceae bacterium
CAAGAGCATTCAAACAATCGGCCGTTGCCTGAATATCCAGATTGGTTTCCGGACAGTATATGGTAGTTCTGCGGTCTGAAAATGCAGCACAGATCAACAGTCTGTGTGCCTGCGATTTAGACGGTATTGAAGTTAGAACACCGCTTAGTTTTCTTGGTGTTATGGTGATATCCATTATAATCCCGCCTTGATAAAGGGTTGTAATTCGTTAATGGTGGTCGCTTGGATAATACAGCTGCCGATATGCCGGGGGAGGATCAGGTTAACATTCATACCAGCTCTTTTTTTATCGGACAGAGTAGCAGCGTATAGATCCTGATCAGAATAGTCAGTGGTGACAGGAAGCTTAAATTTTTCCAGAATTGAAATAATTGCCTCAGTTATGGCAGCCTCACAAATGCCGTAGGTGCTGGATGCTCTGGCGGCTATGGCCATACCGATGGCAACAGCCTGTCCGTGGGTAACAGTAAAATTGCTGTTTTTTTCAATGGCGTGTCCGAAAGTGTGTCCCAGATTCAGCTTTTGACGTGCACCGGTATCAAACTCGTCTTCCAATACAACATTGCGTTTTAATTCCACACATCTGCTGATTACATATTCTCTGTCAAAATCCAGACCTGAAGCATATAAGTGCTGAAAAAGCTCCGGGTCATACAGAATGCCGTATTTAATGACTTCTGAACAACCATCCCGGAAGATATCTTCAGGAAGTGTATTCAGTACGCTGTAATCACATATGACGCATTTGGGCTGGTAAAAGGCACCTGCGAGGTTTTTTCCGGCAGGTAGATCAATCGCTGTTTTACCGCCGACAGAAGAATCTACCATTGCCAGCAGGGAAGTGGGGACTTGGATATATGGAACTCCCCGCAGGTAGGTTGCAGCAGCGAATCCAGCCATATCGCCAACCACACCGCCACCGAGTGCAACGATAAGGTCAGTACGGGTCAATTGATTATCGGCAAGAAAATTCAGTATTTCAAGGTAAGTGCCGCTGTTTTTGCTGCTTTCACCGGCGGGAAATACGAAATTGCAGGCACAATATCCCGTTGATTCCAAGCTGCTTGCAACAAGATCTCCGTACACGGACCATACATTGCTGTCGCTGATAATCGCAGCCTTACAGGGAGCGTGGACTTTTGAAACTATGCACCCGATATCCTCCAGAAGGTTTTCGCCAATTATCACAGGATAGGATCTTGTTGCTTGAATGTCGATCGTTTTCATCCGTCAACCTCCTCCTTGCACTTACGGCCCTCATCCAGTAACCGGATCAGTTCCTGAGAATCTCCTTTTTCAATGGCGTTTTGGTAGGATTCCAAGCTTGAGATGTAGGACTTAAGCTCGAAAAGAATATTTTCCCGATTGTTCAGAAAAAGCTCTGCCCACATTTGTGGGTTGAGCCAGGCAACACGTGTCAGGTCCTTGTAGCTGCCGGCGGAAAAACCTTTGTGGGAAACAGCGGTGGGAGATTTTATGTATGCGTTGCTTACAATGTGGGGCATTTGGGAAGTAAATGCGATCAGCTTGTCGTGCTCTTGAGCGGTGGTGACTGAGAAGGAACCGAAACGGCAGGGCTCCAATGCATTCTTCAAGCGTTCCAGCAGTTCCGGATCATCAAATCTCGGCGGCACCAGGACCATTGGAGCGCCCTGAAATAGATTGGAGCGACTGTATTTAAAGCCGGAAAAGTGAGAACCTGCCATGGGGTGTCCACCCGTAAAAGTAAATCCGTATTTTTCCGCAATAGGAAAACAACGGCGGCATATTTCTTCTTTAATGCCACAGCAGTCAATGACCAATGCAGTCGTACTGATATTGTGGGCATTCTCTTCCAGCCAACAGATGGATCCACCAGTGTAGATCGCAAGCAGGATCAGATCACATTGCGGAATACTTTCGTCGTTCAGATCACCGTGAACAGCACAGGAAAGCTTTGCGAATTCCAATATCGTGGTATCCTTTTCACAGGCGTAAACTGTGTGTCCGGCTTTTGCATATGCACGGGCAAGGGAACCGCCGATCAGGCCGAGACCAAGAATGCCGACTTTCATTGTGCTGCCTCCCGGATGACCTGAACTTTGCGGTTGAGTTTGGCAAATTGATCCGGTGTCAGGGACTGGGGGCCGTCACACAGTGCGCAGGCGGGATTGTTGTGGACTTCTACCATTATACCGTCAGCACCGGCAGCGGCTGCTGCAAGAGCCATAGGTGGAACAAGGGCGGCTTTGCCTGTGGCGTGGCTGGGGTCAACCACCACCGGAAGATGCGAAAGCTCGTGAAGGACCGGGATGGCGGACAGATCCAAAGTGTTGCGTGTATAGGTTTCATAGGTACGAATACCACGCTCGCAGAGAATGATATTCTCATTGCCCTCGCTCATAATGTATTCCGCACTCATCAGCAGCTCCTGCAGTGTGTTGGCAAGACCTCGCTTCAAAAGGATCGGCTTATGGGTTTTTCCCAGCTCCTGCAGCAGATCAAAATTCTGCATATTTCTGGCACCTACTTGAATGATATCCACATCTTCAAACAGGTCCAGAGTCTTAATATTCATGATTTCCGTGATGATCGGCAGACCGGTTGCTTTTTTAGCTTCCACCAGCAACTGGATTCCCTTATCTTTCATGCCCTGAAAGGCATAGGGGGAGGTGCGGGGCTTAAATGCACCGCCACGCAGTATATCCGCTCCGGCTTCCTTAACGGCGGTTGCAACCTGGATGATCTGCTCTTCACTTTCAACAGAACAGGGACCTGCGATCATCGCAAAATGGCCATTACCGATTTTTGCATTTCCAACAGTGATCACAGAGCTGTTAGGGTTAAATTTACGGTTAGCCTGTTTGAAGGGTTCAGAAACCCGCTTAACTGTTTCCACGATCTCAAGACTGCTGAGAAGCTCAATATCGACTTTGCTGGTATCGCCGATCAGGCCGAGGATCGTAATTTCCTGGCCCTCGGAGATATGTACATCCAGGTCCATATGCTTGAGCCAATCCACCAAATGAGCAGTTTGCTCCGGCGTGGTACCACTTTTTAATACAGCGATCATATACTCATCTCCCTAAAAAAACACCGCACAGAATCGATTCTGTGCGGCGGATAAAACAAGAATATCTGAGAATTACTTGCAGCACAAATCGCTATTACTTTTTGTGGTTAAAAAAGTAATAGTAGCAAAAGTAAAACTGTGCTGCAAAGCTGTTGGTACGCATAGTGTACCTCCCAATTAATGATTACTGACACTATACCACGCTGATTTCGTTTTTGCAAGATGATTTTGAAAAATATACAATACAAAGGTAAAAATTTCCCACCGAACATAGCTAAGCTATGTTCGGTGGGAGTGTAATTATTGAATGGTAATGGACTCCACAGTGACAAGCTTTCCGTTAAAATAAACACTCAACGTGTAACTGCCCGCATTTGAGGGGGACTGAGAAACGTCAAACTCGCCGTAGGACTGTGACCACATATTTCTCCAGGAGCGTTCCTGGAAAGAGTAGCTTACAACATTTCCATCCTGATCACGGAAGACATACAGTGTAAGGATAATATCATCAGATACGCTGCTCTTGGTCTGAAGATTGCCGACCAGAGAAATCCTCTCATTTGCTGAGAAAGCACTGGTATAATCAGAACCGGGAACGTCACTCCAGGACCAATCACCGTCGGGACGGCGGCAGGGTTCAAAATCGATCGT
This sequence comes from Oscillospiraceae bacterium, assembly GCA_017435245.1. Lineage (GTDB taxonomy): Bacteria > Bacillota > Clostridia > Oscillospirales > Oscillospiraceae > Faecousia. The sequence goes on from JAFSFK010000115.1 coordinate 3,704, forward strand.
ATTGCGGGTCATTCCGTATCCGCTGAAATCCTGTGCATCCGGTGTCTGGAAGGTGAGGGGAACAGAAAGTACTGCGTCGCCGTTGGTTTGCTGAATGGTGAAGGTGTAAAGGGCATTGGGAATCATCGGCTTGATCTGTGCGCTGTTGGAAGAACAGGTGACAGTGCCTTGTGTTTCAAAGCCCTCAATATTATACAGCACGACCCAGCCGCCATCAGGAACACTGGAGGACTCCCAGGTAAGATCGAGGCAACCGTTGCTGGTGGGGGTGGCAGCAAAATTCGAAACAGTAGGAGCATTGGCGGCCATATAAGAACGCTGGCTGACGCTCATACCCGCTGCGATTACTTCGACGGTGTGCTCACTGGCGGGATCTACACCTTCAAAGACAGCGGTGGCTTCAGAAGTAATGACTGTTTCATTATAGCCGGCATCATTGTAGCAGCGGACAGTCCAGTTCTCAACAGGCGTCTCCTCAGGGGCGACCCAGGAAACGGTCAATTGACCGTTAACGCAGCTGACAATATTGACATCACTGGCATAAACCAAATTGCTGGCAGTGAATGTGATCTGATCGGTTCCGGTGATGTACATGTCTTCGCCGGGCACCAGCTTAAAGGTGTATTCCTTACCGACCGTCAATCCGGTCAGTGTGATCATATGAGAAAGCATCGGCTCAGTTTTCTCTTCCTCGTCGGGGGCGGAGTATACAACTGACCAATTTCCGGTGTCCGGACCCTCAACAGTGAAGCTCAAGATCACGCTGCCGTCCTCGGCACCGGTTACCGCACCGAACTGGACGATATTTGTCTGTGCGGGGGTAGAGTAGGATACTGCAGTTTCGCCGGTAAGCTTGTGGAAACCATCAATAACTACCGTTACATTGTATCCGGTGTCGGGTGCCAGGTTTGCGAAGGTTGCAACACCGTTGACAACAGGTGCAGACAGCTGGTGACCGTGCGCATCGGAACAGACAACACTCAAAAGTGACTCATCAACATCCGAGTCAACCAAAACCACCATGCTGCTTTCATCGCCATCTACCATAATGGAGTAGACTGGCTGCAGGTAGATGAATCTGTAATACAGGAAACCGGCAACAGCAACAATGGCGATGAGAAGGAATATAATAATATTTCTAAGAATGTGGTTGGCGGAATCCTTTTTCTTTGCATCAACAGTGTTTTCTTCCTGTTCATCCTCAGGTTCAGGATCGTTCTCAGATTCCTCATTCATAGCATCAGCAATTGCAGCGACGATCTCTTCGTCCTCTTCCACGGGTGCATCAAAAGCGGGTTTGACCGGTACGGTTTCCGGTTCGGATTCCGGTTCGGATTCCGCTGTGTCGCTTTCGAACAGCGCATCAGACTCAGATATATCCTCATTATCACAGGTATCTTCCCCAGACACATCCTCCTGATGAATCTCCGTGTCATCCTCAACGGAAGCATCTCCAGGTTCGTCCGTCACAGGTACCGTGATCTCCGGTGCATCGGGAGCGACTGCAGGTTCGGGAACCGGATGTGCTACCAAAGCATCGGCCTGAGAAAGGATCTGGGATAGCTCGTCGGACACTTCGTCGTAATCTACATCAGAGATATTGTTTTCCGGTGCGGTCTCATCTTCCAGAAGCGTATCCAGGAAATTAAGGTTCTCAAAGCTATCCTCCTCGGCTGGGGATTCCTCATCCGGAGCATCCTCTTCAAGAGTGACAGCCTCAATGGCTTCTTCAGCGGGGGAGTCGGATACGGGATCTTCATTAGCTGTGTCATCTGCCTCCGGGATTATTTCTGAGGCAGGTTCATCCACAGAAGTATACGCACTATCGTATCCTTCCAGCTCCGGAATATCACTCAGATCAATGTCGGACAGATCAATGTCATCATCCACCAAGAACTGCTCAACATCTGCAACAATTGCGGAGGTGTTGTCTTCCACGGGTGTGACCGGAACAGCTGTAATGATCGGTGTATCGTTGGCTCCGTTTCGCTGCATATAGCTAACCAGTGCCTGACCCATTTCGATGGGGTCATGCCAACGCTCATCCGGGTTGGGATCGCAAGCCTTTAAAATGATCTCCGACATTTCATAATCTGCGTAAAGCGGAGCATCAAATTTTTGTGCAGGAGCAACGGGATCCGCAAAGGGCAGCTCACCGCCGTTATAGGCTTGGTAAAGGATCAAACCGACAGCGTAAATATCCACAGTGGTGGACACGGCAGCAAAGGGATCCTGTATCTCCGGCGCACTGTATTGGCTGCGGTATTTATCGGGAATTGTGGCATACTTCAGGGAATCAAGCTTGATAAAGCCCAGATCGCCGATTTTAAACTCCCGGTCATTTACCAGATAGACGTTGCTTGGCTTTAGATCCACATACAGATATCCGCACCGTCGGCAGACAGCCAAAGCAGCGCATAGGTCAAGACCTAAATTGATGGCCATCAGATGGGTCATCGGCTCACGCTGAAAGTGCTTTCTCAGTGTACGTTTGTATGTACTGAGCATATGGACATCAAAGCCAATGCTGTCTTCCTTGGGAACAACCTGCCACTCATCATATGGGAGGAAACCTTCCAGCTGAGAGAGTCTGCGTAGTGTTTCCAGTTCCTCCACAGTTGCATCAGCCTGTTCCTTGAAGTATGTAAGCGCAGATGCCGCATCCGGAAATGCACCGGTCAGTAACAAAGCATCCAATTGCTTTTGGGATGCAGGGATGGAAACTGATTTGACAATATATCGGTCATCAGAATCCTTTCGCATAGCAGGGAAACACTGGACACCATTATGTTCACTGATGGAGCCACCTACGTCAAAATTGTCGAGCATCGGCGAAATCAGCTTGTTTTCTGACACGCAAATCGCCTCCTTTTTTTGTACATTATATATAATAAAATAAAATTAATAAAAAAGCAACTGGTTTATAGTTGTTTTCTTTTGAAAGAAATGATATAATTGCAAAAAAGATAGGCGCAGTGCGCCTTCAGGAGGTTCAATATGAGTAAGATAATATGTGAAGTATGCGGAACCGCATATCCGGAAGCATCCACCCAGTGTCCGATTTGCGGTTGTGTCCGGCCTGCGGATGCTCAGTCAGTGCCGTCCAGCACGGCAGAAGAGGCACCTGTGAGAACATACCAGCACGTAAAGGGTGGCCGTTTTTCAAAATCCAATGTTCGTAAGCGCACTTCAGGCGCTCAGAGCAGCAGTCATACAAAGCCAGTTCACGATAATAGTGCAGCCCGTACATCTTCTTCGCACAACAATAAGAAGAAGTCCAATGGCAATATGGGTTTGGTGATCACGATCTTTGTTCTGCTACTGGCAATCATTGCTGTTGTCGTGTACATAATGTTCAAGTTCTTTATTCCTACATCCACAAAGCCTGAGGTTACGGATCCGATCGTGATTGAGGAAATGCCTGATCTGCCTGAAGAAACACCCGGTGAGATCTTCTGTCAGGAGCTTTCCTTGGACGCCTATGAGCTGAGCCTTGAGAATGCCGGCGATTATGTGTACCTGACGGCTATGCCCACTCCCTTCGATACCACGGAAGAAATTATCTTCGAGTCTGCTGACAATGACATTGTAATGGCTGAATCCGACGGACGCATCACTGCCGTGCGTGATGGTGAGACCTTTGTGACTGTTACCTGCGGTATTGTCTCTGCCCAGTGCAAGGTGACTGTTGGTGCTCCGAAGTTTGTGTTTGCTCTGGATTACCAGGATATTACGCTGAACGCAGTTGGCGAAACACTGACCATTTATAGTGGTGAGATTCCCACTGATGAGATTATGTGGGCAACAGACGATGCTTCTATCGCAATGATCCAGGATGGTGTTGTCACAGCTGTAGGCAGCGGTACTACCACGGTTTACGGCGATTACAATGGCGAATTCCTTAGCTGTGTTGTCAGATGCGAATTCCCCGAGGCGACCGAAGCGACCGAAGATATTATGGAAGAGACTTCTCCTGAAGCGGAGGATCCCACTGAGGCACCTGCTACTCAGCCGACCAGCGGTAAGTATAAGGCTCCTTATGAGCTTAAGAACCTGATCGGCCCCAACAATAAGGAAGTTTCTCTGTACATTGGTGATTCCTTTACCCTTGCGCTTGTTGACAGCGAGGGCACACACATCGAGGGAGTTACCTGGACTGTGGAAGACGGCAGCTGCTGTACGGTAAGTGACGGTACTGTTAAGGCTGTCCGTTCCGGTAACTGTGTAATTGTCGCTACCTTTGAGGGCGAAACTTATAAGTGCAAAATCATTGTTTGGTAAATGCTACGGCGGCATCTTTGGATGCCGCCGTATGAATGTCATTCGCCCTCCACATTCGGACGGTTTTTGCGAAACAGAAGGGTGATACACCACAACCCCGCAAGGCCCACTAGCCCGTAAATGATCCGGCTGAAAACAGCGGCTTGTCCGCCAAACAGCCATGCGACCAGGTCAAACTTGAAAAGGCTGACAAGCCCCCAGTTGATGGAGCCGATGATAGACAGAATTAATGCGATGGTATCCATACTTTACCTCCATTCGTTTTGCTGGATGTTTCTAGGATGTCCTGTTGCGGCGATTCTATTCGGGCATTTAGTTTTTGTTGAAAAAAACACAATGTTCCTTTATAATAGCAGAAATACAAAAACGGAAGGATACGTTCATGATTACTTTATACGAAGGTGCTTTTGCTAAGCTTAATCTTACGCTGGATGTTCTGGACA
>JAFSFK010000008.1 GCA_017435245.1 Oscillospiraceae bacterium
AGACCTGCCAGCTTGGCAACTTCCACACCGAAGCTGTCATCGGTGGCGCCGGGGACGATCTTGCGCAGGAAGATCATTTTATCCCCCCGCTTTTTCACGGCGATGTTGTAATTTTTTACGTTGGGCAGCTCATTTTCAATGGATGCCAGCTCGTGGTAGTGGGTGGCAAACAGGGTCTTGGCACCCAAATGACGGGGACTGGCGGCATATTCCAGCACCGCCCGGGCGATGGCCATACCGTCGTATGTAGAGGTGCCTCTGCCGATCTCGTCCAGAATCAGCAGGCTCTTGGCGGTGGCGTATTTCAGAATGGAAGCCACCTCTGCCATTTCCACCATAAAGGTAGATTGACCGGAAGCCAGATCATCGCTGGCACCGATCCGGGTGAACACCCGGTCCACAATGCCGATCCGGGCGCTGCGGGCAGGAACGAAAGAGCCCATCTGCGCCATCAGTACGATGAGGGCCACCTGACGCATATAGGTGGATTTACCGGCCATATTGGGGCCGGTGATGATAGACACCTGATTGTCTGCCGCACCCAGCTGGGTATCATTGGGGACAAACAGGGAATCCTTGAGCACCTGCTCCACCACGGGGTGGCGGCCATCGGTAATATGGATCTCGCTGCCCAGAGAGATCTCCGGGCGGCAGTAGCCGTTTTTCACCGCAACCGCTGCCAGAGAACACAGAGCATCCGCTGCAGCTACAGCGGCGGCGGAGGTCTGCACCCGGGCAGCCTGCTGTGCCATATGCTCCCGCAGCTGTGTGAAGATCTGGTATTCCAGAGCAGTTAGGCGATCCTTTGCGGTGAGAACCTGCTCTTCCAGCTCTTTCAGCTCGGGGGTGATGTAACGTTCGTTGTTGGCAAGGGTCTGTTTGCGGATATAGTGGGCAGGCACCTGGTCTATAAAGGACTTGGAAACTTCGATATAATAACCGAAAACCCGGTTGTAGCCAACTTTTAATGTGCGGATGCCGGTCTTTTCCCGTTCTTCCGCTTCGATGGCCAGAAGGGTGCCTTCTCCGCCGTTCATAATATCCCGCAGGCGGTCGGCTTCGGCGTTGGCGCCTTCCCGGATGAGTTTGCCCTCCCGGATGGTGATGGGCGGTTCGTCTACCAGGGTGCTTTCAATGAGGTCAGCGCAGTCGGTCAGCGGGTCGATGGCCTCGGCAAGCTTTTTGAGCATGGGGGCATCCAGAGATTCCAGCTGCCGTTTCACTTCCGGCAATGCCCGCAGACCTTGGGCAAGTCCCAGCATATCCCGTCCGTTGACGGAGCCGGTGACGATCCGGGTCATGACACGCTCCAAATCGGTAACGCCTTTCAGGGCGTTCTGCAGCTCACCCCGGCAGATGGTGGAATTGACCAAGTCCTCTACGGCACTTTGGCGGCGGCCGATCTCAGCAGCATCCAGAAGGGGCTTTTCCAGCCAGCTGCGCAGCATTCTGCCGCCCATGGCGGTACCGGTCTTGTCCAGTACCCACAAAAGCGTACCTTTCTTTTCCTTGGTACGCAGGGTCTCCGTCAGCTCCAGATTTCTCCGGGCATCCATATCCAGCTCCATAAACCGGCCGGTGGTGTAATACTGCAGCTGACGGATGTGGGCCAGCTCATTTTTCTGTAAAGTAACAAGGGTGTGCAGCAGGTTGCCTGCAGCCAAAACAGCCTCCCCAAGACCGGTAAGATTGAGCTGGGCAAGGGCTTGAGAGAAATGCTTTTCAAGTAATTCCTCTGCCTGCTCCCGGGAGAGAGGGTCAGTTCCCTCGTCAACACAGCAGTGAAGGCGCTGGAACAGGGCTTCGTTGAGGGTGTCCTCCCGGCAGGTGCTGCCAAAGCGGATCACCTCGGAGGGAGAGAACCGTCCCAGCTCCGATGCGGCGGAGGGAGCATCCGAACAGGTGGTGACAAAGAAAGCACCGGTGGAAATATCGCAGAATGCAAGGCCGATCTTGCCGCCGTCAGCGTACAGGCAGCCCATATAGTTGTTTTTGTTCTCGTCCAGCATACAGCTTTCCGTGACGGTGCCGGGGGTGACGATCCGGGTGATGTCCCGTTCCACGATTCCCTTGGCCTGGGCGGGATCTTCCATCTGCTCGCAGATGGCCACCTTATAGCCCTTTTGGACCAGCCGGGCAATATAAGCATCTACCGAGTGATAGGGAACACCGCACATGGGGGTCTGCTCTTCCTTGGGTTTGTTGCGGTCCCGGGTGGTCAGAGTTAGATCCAGCTCCCGGGCAGCCACCTGTGCGTCCTCGTTAAACATTTCATAGAAGTCGCCCAGACGGAAGAACAGGATGGAATCCTTGTTTTGTTCTTTGATCTGAAAATACTGCCGCTGCATAGGGGTCAATTCTTTAGGACTTGTGGCCATAATTACTCGTTCCTTTTCTGTAAGGTTAGCCGTTGAAAACACGTTATGATAATAATGGATAATGGAAAATTGATAATGGATAATAATGGTGTGGCTTGCAGCCACTTATTTAATTATTTGCGAAGCAAACACCATAATTGTCCATTGTACATTATCCATTGTCCATTGGCAGCGCAAGCTGCCCTGTCAGGCTCCAGGTGGTAGCACCGGTGACCTTTATATATTGGAAAGTGCCAATCAAATTGGTGTCGCCGGTAAATCGTACCAGCCGTCCGCCTTCGGTACGGGCGGTGAGGTGCTCTTTGTCCGTACCGTCCACAAGGCACAAAAATGTCTTGCCGATATAGCCGTTGTGGATCTGCTCGGAGATGGTATTCTGCACAGCGCAGAGCCGGTCAAAACGGCGGTTTTTCTCATCCTTTGGAGTGGGATCATCCATAGAAGCGGCGGGTGTACCCTTTCTGGGGGAGAAGATAAAGGTAAACAGGGGATCGTAACGAACCTGCTCGATGAGAGAAATGGTTTCCTCAAATTCTTCTTCCGTTTCCCCGGGGAAGCCTACGATCACGTCGGAAGTCAGCACCAGATCGGGCATTACGGACTTAGCGTAGTTTACCTTTTCCAGGTAGGTTTCCCGGTCGTAGTGGCGGTTCATCGCCTTCAGTACCCGGCTGGAGCCGGACTGGAAGGGAAGATGCAGCTGTTTTGCGATCTTGTCGGATGCTGCCATGGTATCAAAGAGCTTTTGGGAAGCATCTCTGGGATGGCTGGTCATAAAGCGGATAAGAAACTGACCGGGAATTTCTGCAATTTTTCTCAAAAGGTCGGAAAAATCGATATTTTCCTCCAGATCCTTGCCGTAGGAGTTCACATTCTGACCCAAAAGGGTAATGTCCTTTACGCCGCTTTCGATAAGCTGGCGGCACTCCTTTAAAATATCCTCACTTTTGCGGCTGCGCTCTCTGCCCCGGACATAGGGGACGATACAGTAGGTGCAGAAATTGTTGCAGCCGTACATAATGGATACCCAGGCTTTGAGCTGGCTGTCCCGCTGTTGGGGCAGGCCCTCGGCAATGGAGCCGGGCTCGTCCTCCACAAAATAGGTGCGCTTTCCGGTGGTCAAGATCCGCAGCAGCATCTGGGGAAACTGCCACAGGTGGTGGGTGGAGAATACCCCGTCCACGTGGGGATAGCTTTTCTTGATCCGCTGTACCACATGGTCCTGTCCTGCCATACAGCCGCACAGGAAGATCTTTTGACGGGGGTGGCGGCGCTTGGTGTGGGTCAGGGCACCTAAGTTGCCGAAGACACGCTGCTCGGCGTGCTCCCGGATGGCACAGGTGTTCATCACCACCACATCGGCACCCTCCGCTTCACCTACGATGGCGTAGCCGCTTTCGATCAAAAGGCCTCGAATCTTTTCGGAATCTGCCTCGTTTTGCTGACAGCCGTAGGTCTCTACATAGGCGGTGGGAGTGATCTCCTGTTCCCGCCACCAAATATTTATTTGATTACAGCAGTCAAGCTGCTGCTGCAGCTGCTGCTGGGAAATAACGGTGGTTTTTCCGTTCATAGGTCTACTCCTCGAATATACTAATTCAATTTAAAATAATACCATTTTTCTTGTACATTTGCAACCCTTCCCGGAATGGTTTTTTTGTAAACAAAATTCCGATTTATGGAGCTGTTAAAGCCTCCCTTGTGTAAAGGGAGGTGGCCGAGCGCAAGCGAGGTCGGAGGGATTGTTAGGATGAGTATAAT
>JAFSFK010000116.1 GCA_017435245.1 Oscillospiraceae bacterium
CTCTTCTGACAATGCCAGTTGCTTTCATATAACTTTCTCCTTTTCTGTAGCAAAGGCCCCCTTGTGTAAAGGGGGCTGGCAGAAATCTTTGATTTCTGACTGGGGGATTGTCCTGTGTCGATACCTTACAATCCCTCCGTCACGGCTTCGCCGTGCCACCTCCCTTTGCACAAGGGAGGCTTTTCGCCCTACAATAATTTTACAAATTACGCTGTTAGTATCTGTAAACTGACGGAGATTATACCGCAAGGAAAGAAAAACTCCTCTGCCTTACGCAGAGGAGTTTTGACTGACTGCAACTAGGATTACATTCTTTCTGCCACAAGTCGTCTATGCATTTTTTGTCATAATTCTAAACTGCGTACCATTGCCCTCTCCGGATAAGACCGTTACGATACTCATCGCCTTTGTCAAGGACGCAACAGGCGTGCCCTTCAGCAGCTCCTTCACATTAAAGCCAAACACTTCCGTGGTTCCCGGTTTGGCCTCGTTTTTCAAGAGCAGGAATCTGCGGACCTCCTTCAAAACGGAAGCGTTCACATCGTCCTGATACAAATCCAGCAATTCATCTTTCTCCATGATCGTCCGGAGTGTTTCTTCTTTCTCCAACAGAGCACGATTGCGGTCTGTAAACTCATAAAGCAGATCCAATATCCGTCCACGATAGTATTTGCTATACAAATATTCAAATACGGGACGCATCGCTTTCCAATAATTGAAAAACATCGGATAGTACTTTGCTTTTTCCCGCAGTTCGGTCTTATACTCACAGAACTGGGTAAACAGATCGGGATGGGCATTGATCAGATCCATACATTCCGCAATGCCCACATCCTTTGTGGCATTGGAGTATACAGAAGAGGGCGTAAGCTGATCTATGTATTGATTTGTCAGCTCCGTACCGGCAAAGAATGCGCAAAGGTTCGGAAAGACCGAGATCTTCGGCAATGCCAAAAGCCTGGTCATAAGATGCACCGTCTGCGCAAAATCCTCTTCTGTTTCCTCGGGGAAGCCATATATGAAGGATGCTGTGATCTTTACACCTTTATTGGCAATATATGCCAGCTTTTCCGGAACATTGTCCAATTTCAGATTCTTATGGATCAGTTTTTGCATTCTGGGAGAGCCGGTTTCGATACCAACAAACAGGATCCGCATACCGGAATCCACCATAATATCCACCAATTCCTCATCCAGGCAATCGATTCGTGCACTACATCTCCAGAGAATAGGAAAGCCGATATTCTTCAGCTTTTGGCAGATGTGAATGACCTTCTCCCGATTCATCGTGAACATATCATGCTCAAAGTTGAAATTTGTGACACCGAATTTTTCGTGAATATATTTGATTTCTTCGATAATGCGATCCGCACTTTTTAACCGGTATTTTCTTCCCCAAAAGCTTTTTGTGCTGCAATAGGTACAGGCAAAGGGACAGCCACGGCCAACATCAATGGGAAACAGTTTTTGGCTCGCATCGGCTAAGCCCTCTTCGATATAATCCAACAGCGAGTAATCGATAGACGGCAGTAAATCAAGATCCTCTATCAGCTTGGGCCGTGGGTTTTTTGAAACCTGCCCGTCCCGAATGTATACAAGACCCGCTATCGTCAGATCCGGCGCTCCGCTTATCAGCGAGGAAAAGAAGGGAACAACGGTGGTTTCGCCTTCACCGCAGCAGACAAAATCCACAAAGCGGCATTCCCGGACCGTAATATCCGCCACCAAATCAGCCTCCGGACCGGCAAATACGATATATACTTCCGGGCAGCGGACTCTTATTTGCTCTGCGATTCGCAGAGAAATATGGTAAGAGTCACAACGGGTATAAAACGAAACAACACGGGGCTTTTGGTCCGCAACCAATTGCACAGCGGTCTGTAGAAATGTTTCAAAATGGTTCACATCACCGAAATGGCGGAACTGCAGAATATTTACATCCATACCGGCTTTCTTCAAAATGGTAGCCAGTAAAAGGGTTCCAATTGGTTCATCCCGTACAAATCCGGTGAGATTGGGTGTGATAAAGACTACATCAGCCATAGTTTTCTCCCAAATTAATTAAAATTAGAATAAGTGTGTATCCATACGTTTATAATAATCATCTTAGAGAAAAATGTCAACAAAGAAGGAGAACCGGCTGACGGAGGGGTAGTCGTTCTCTCCCTCCGTTTACATTGCCGTGACGGATGTGGTGTTTCCGAACTGTATCCACCCCACATCAGTCAGCTGCGCTGACAGCTTCTCCCCAGGGAGAAGCCGTTCCCCAGCCCCTACAAATCCTTGTTTTGCTTCAGCTGCTCCTTATGACACCGCAGTGGGGCGGGCGGATGATATCCGCCCCTACAGGCGGAAATGTCGGTGCCGGATCGTAGGGGCGGCGTTTCGCCGCCCGCAAAGGCCCCCTTGCCTAAAGGGGGCTGGCACCGAAGGTGACTGGGGGATACTGATGCCGCAAAGCGGCATATCGTCCTGCGGACGATTATCCCTCCACCGCTTACGCGGTCCCCCTCCCTCTAGGCGAGGGAGGCTTTTACACCTACAATAATTTTACAAATTACGCTGTTAGTATCTGTAAAAAGCAGAGATTATACCGCTTGAGTTGCTTTTTAAAAATCTAAAAGGGCGATGACTTGCTTGTCATCGCCCTTTCGGATCATTTTCTATTTATCGATTGCTTGCCATTCTTCTCTTTCTGTCAACAACGGTCAGTGTAATCACCGCACTGCCGCTGATGAAGAAAAGTGTGAGCCAGAGGCACATATTGCTGTTATCTCCCGTGTTAGGAGTGCTCGGATCAGCAGGGGTGCTCGGATCAGCAGGCTTGTTCAGCTCTGCCAACGCCGCCCTGGCATCCTCCAGCGCCTTCTTCGCAGCTTCGTCTACAAGGGATTTCTCGTAGTCGGAAAGCGCATTATAGGCATCTTCCGCCGCTTTGACAGCAGGCTCGTCGTCCTTCTTGATGGGTTTGGGAAGCTTATCTATCCGTTCCTCAACCGCCTCCACATTACCGATGACTTCAAGCGCATCGTCGATGCGTTTCACATCATCCTCTATGGCTTTCTTTTCTTCCTCGGTGTAGTTGCCGCCGCACACCTCAAGCGCCTTCTCCAGGTCAGCCTTTGCCTTTTCCAAATCGGTCTTGTCTTCCGGTGTTACATTCTCTGCGGTAACATCCTTAACCTTGACCGTGTTCTCGGTTTCGGCAGCTTCGGCTGCAGCCTCGATGGTTTCAAGCAAAGATTCTGCAATGACCTTGTGCTGCTCTAAGGTTTCAAGCTCGCCGTCATCAGCGGTATCCGGGTCAGCGATCAATTCTTCCAGTTTTTCTACCAGCTCCTTCAAAGCCGGAGCATCCGCAGAAGTAACGTTGTGATTACCAAGATTTTCCGTTGCTTCCGCCAACTCCTTGATCGGCTTCATCGTTACGGTAACGGTGGTGCTGTTGCCCGCCTTGTCCGTTGCCACGATGGTGTAGGTTGCTTCCTCGTTGCCGTCCAAGGTGATCTCACTGCCTGCGGCTTCACCGTTCAGTGCGACACTGTGGATGCTCTGATCGGTAACGGTGACCTTCTGTGTCGTATAGTAGGTCTTGCCGTTTTCGATACCATCGATAACGGGCGCTGTGGTGTCATACTCCGCACCGTCGGTGGAGAGATAGGTCACATTGCCTGCTTTGTCGGTGATCCGCACAAAGTACACAAACCGCTTGGCATCCTCCAGGGTAACGCCAACGCTGGCGGTGTATTCCGTCCAATCGGTAATTGCCTTTACCTCATCCAGGGTCATTGCCTTGTCAAAAGAAGCATATTCGATTTTTTCAACGCCGGAGAGGCTGTCGTTTGCCGCAACCTGAACGGTCACTTCATCCCTGTAGAACAGGCCGAAGGTGATGGTATTGACAAATTCCTCCCAGGCGGTTCTATCCACAAACTCCACCTTACCGGTGGGCACCGTCTTATCCAGCTTAAAGCTTACGGTCTTTGCAAGAGAGATCGTGCCGTCGGTCTCGTTCTTCAAATAGAAGGTAGCGCTGCCGTCAGCGGTTTCCTCGCTATAAGTGAGGGAAGCCTTCCAATCGCCGTCAGCGGTATTGGTAAGGGATACCTGATAGCCGTCATTGGCTGTAATCACAAAGTCGCTGTTCATCCAGCCACTGCCATTGACCGTATACTCGGCAGGCGTCCAGCTGTTGTTTATCGTCCAGCCAAGCTTGCTGACGGTAGGCGCATTATAGTTGTGAGCATCGTAAGCAAGGGTTGCTTCGGCATAGTAATCGCCCACAGCGGTAGCGGTGTTATTCTCGTAGCTTTCCACGCTAACACCTGCAGGAAGTCCTACGACCTCAACTTTATGCTCTTTGCCGTCGTACTGGAAAGGTGCGGTGTAATTCCACCCTGCGCCGGTCATATTGTAGGTTGCCTTTGCGATGGTGAAATCCACCGATGCTTCCAGGCCCTTATAATCTTCTGTTTCCTGTACGATAAAGGTGGCTGTATAGCTACCCGCCTCGGTGGGTGCAGCTGCACTGCTGTATGTTGCTCCGCCGTTCGTCGTGCCGGAATATTCCACGGAAACCTCACCGAATTTGGCTTCGCCCACAGGCGTTTTTGCGGTTTTGCCGTAGGTCCAGCCCATGATCCACGGGGTGGCCGTCCATGCATTTTCCGCACGAGTGATCTTAAACTGCAAAGTAACCTGTGCATTATCTGTGGTGCTCCACTTGTAGTTCGCAGGATCCCTCAGCTCCAGAACAACATCGTAATAACCGTTCTGCTTGACGCCGGTACCGCCGTCATTTTTAACCACCGTGTAGAGCTCGGTATCTGTAATATCCGCTGTCTGCACGGAGCCGGTGTAAACTTTGCTTGCAATGGTCGGCTCGGTGACGGTAGCTTTTTCAATGGTATATGCGGCGTAGGCAAATCTGCCATTATCAGTGAAATTACCCTTGCCACGCACAATCGCATAATACTGTCCGGCATTTATGCTGTCAGATGATGTATTTCCAAAGAATTTTACCGGCTCACCGTTTTCCCGTTTTTCGATCTGGTCTTCGCTCATATAGTAAAGCTCATAATCCTCACCCTCGGTCAGCATCTCACCTTTATAGGTCACAATTACCGTTGGCTTGTGGGGCTGGCCGTCGTAACCAAAGGTGTTCCGATCTAAGGTAACAACAGCATCTTTGATATCAGCAGGATCGATGCTGTATTCTGCTTTCTTTGTGCCGGTGAAATTGCCCTTGCCGGTTACGGTAACGGTATAAGTGTCTGCGTCCGTAAAACCTGTCTTATCCCAAGAGAGGGTATAGTCTGTGTTTTCTGTAAGCTGCTTGCCGTTCCACACAACAGAAACGGTCGGCTCCTGTTTGTTGCCATCATAGTTGCCGATTGTCGGGTCAAAGTTGACGGCAGCGCCTGCCATATCTGCCGCCTTGATCTCAAAGGTCGTGCTTATGGTTTTTCCTGCCGGGTCGGCTGTTACTGTGGCGATACCTGCATCTTTGTTATTTGTGTAGGTTTGGCTACTCCCCTTGTTTCCTTTCCAGTTTTCATCCAACGTAAGAACTGCCGGCATGATAAACTCACCCGTGTAGGTATAGCTCTTTTCCGGTGTGGTCAGCGTGGCTTTTGCTGTATGACCGCAGCCGTTAAGGCAGGTTTCTGTAAGGATGTTGCCGCTGGCGGTATAGCCATACTCGTGGGTGTGGGCCTTCTGGGTGTAGACCGTATAGTCCAGAGGTACCGTTCCGCCGCTGACGCCGGTTTCCCCTGCATACCATATCATGCCCTCCTGGGTCTGACCCAGCTCAGCAAGCAGGTCTTTGCCGTAGGCCAAAGCTTTGTCCTCACCGCTGACATTGTGGATCACAGCTTGGGGATCGTTGCCAGAGACCACTGCTCCTACGATCTTTGCTTTGACGACCTCGCCATTATTATTGATATAAAAGCTGAAAGTGCCGCCTTCAATGGTTCCCAGTTCTTGGTTTCCCACACTGTTTTCGAACGTACCGCCGGTGATATAGCCGTTGTTTATTACCGCCCCCCGGAAGGTGCCGCCGGTAATTCTGTAGTTGTTGGTTACGAAGTGTATAAATGTACCGCCGGTGATATAGCCATTGTATTCATTATTCACTTCTCCACTGAATGCGCCGCCGTTGATATATCCATAGTTTTCCACTGTGCCCCGAAATGTGCCGCCGTTGATGTCACCGGCGCTTTCGTTATTCACCTTCTCTTGGAAGGTGCCGCCACTGATTGTGTTATAATTCCGCACTTCCCCCTGGAATGCGCCGCCGCTGATGGTGCCGTAGTTCTTCATTGCGCCCTGAAATGTGCCGCCGCTGATGGTGCCTTGGTTGGTTATCTCATATTTCCACACTTCACTCTCCGCAAACGCCAGTTCGCCGCTTGAGGCGACCTCGATGGAATAATAGCTGTACTTTGGCAGACTGGTCAGTTTGCCTGTAACAACGAGAATATTATCATCAGAAATCTGCCAACCTTCGCCATCAATAACCGCATAAACCATTGTTGGCAGCATACCCACTACCATCACCAGCGCCAGCAGCAATCCCAGTATCTTTTTCATAAACTGCAGTTTAATTTTCATATCGCTTCCTCCATATATGGATCTGTGGCATCGGCCTTTTTTCCATCCTAATTATCCGCTTGCAAAGCATTTCATAGCTATGAAATGCAGTAAAACAACAATATCATAATACCATCTTTTTAAGAAAAAAACAAGGTGTGAACCAAACAGGGATGGATCGTTCCCTACGTTTTTTTACCAAGCCTTTGATAATGCGATGGGGCTACTCCAAAACGCTGCTTGAAGATCTTTGAAAAATTATAGATATCGGAATACCCCACGGAAATGGCGGTGGTGGTAACGCCGTATCCCCGTGAAAGAAAGGTTTTCGCCTGTTTCATCCGGTATTCGATCAAATATTGCTGGGGTGAGATCCCCATTTTCTCCGAAAATATTTTGGAAAAATAGGTTCGCTCCAGATGAACCCTGTCTGCCATTTGCGCAACGGTCAAGGGGGTCATATACTGCCAGTGGATCAGGTTCAGCACCGTATCCACCGGGTCCTCCTTGGTCCTGCGCTCCTCCATCAGAAAGGAAAACAGCTCCCACAGCTGGGCAAGGATAAATTCCGTCTTGCCGTTATGCAGATCGTGGCAGGCTTTCATATGCTGAAAAATACGCAATGCCCCCGGGATGTGGTAAGTATCCTTCAGCGGCAGCGGCGGTGTTCCGGTAAAGCCCACCCAAATATATTCCCAGGGGTCCTCCGAATCCGCTTCGTAATAGGTTTCCGCATAGGGTGGAATGACAAACATCATACCGCCGGAGAGCACATACTCTTTTTCATTGATTTGAAAAATACCCTTCCCGGAAACAACAAAATGAAAAAGCCAATGGGTCCGCATGGCAGGACCAAAGCCGTGGGAGCGTTCGCAGGATTCAAAGCCAAACTGAACCGGATTGATTCCCTTATAATTTTTATTAATAATGATCTCTGTATGCATACCGATCTCCAAAAAACAACAAAATGATAAATCACGTATCTCATAATAACATTTTCTTTCAACCCCTGTCAAGCTATAATGAAGAAAACGATTTATGGAGGTCACCAAAATGAAGCTAACTTTCCTGGGTGCGGGCAGCACCATTTTCGCAAGAAACGTGATCGGCGACTGTATGTGTTCCGAGGTCCTGCGTGACAGCACCTTTGCCTTATACGACATCGACGGCGCTCGGATCGAAGAAAGCAGAACCATTTTAGAGGCGATCCGCAAGAGCACCGGCGGCTATGGCCGCATCGAGTGCTATGTGGGCGAGGAAAACCGCAAGGCTGCCCTCAAGGATGCGGATTTTGTTGTAAACGCCATTGCGGTCGGCGGCTATGACCCCTGCACCATCATCGATTTTGAGATCCCCAAAAAGTACGGTCTGCAGCAGACCATCGGTGACACCCTGGGAATCGGCGGCATTATGCGTGCCCTGCGTACCATCCCCGTGATGCAGAGCTTTGCTGACGATATGGCCGAGGTTTGCCCCAACGCTCTGCTTTTGAACTACACCAACCCCATGGCAATGCTCTCCGGATATATGCAGCGCTACACCCCCGTCAACACGGTGGGTCTTTGCCACAGCGTTCAGGTCTGCTCCGAGGGTCTTTTGAAGGCGCTGGGTATGGAAGATAAGCTGGACGGCAGAAAAGAGATCATCGCCGGCATCAACCATATGGCCTGGCTTCTGGAGATCAAAGACAAAAACGGCGTGGATCTGTATCCCGAGATCAAGTCCAGAGTGGATGCCTACCTGGCCAAGCCTGACGCTACCGACAAGGTAAGAATGGACTACATCAAGCATTTCGGCTACTACTGCACCGAGTCCAGTGAGCACAACGCCGAATACAATATGTTCTACATCAAGAGCAAATACCCCGAGCTGATCGAAAGATACAATATTCCCATCGATGAATACCCCCGCAGATGTGTAGAGCAGATCGAAGGCTGGCGCAAGGAATATGAGGAGATCCTGGAAAAGGGCGTAAAGGAACACACCAGAAGCCATGAATATGCCTCCAGAATCATGGAAGCCATCGTCACCGGCAATCCCTACCAGATCGGCGGCAACGTGCTGAACAAGGGGCACCTGATCTCCAACCTGCCGGAGGATGCCTGTGTGGAAGTGCCTTGTATGGTAAACGGCAGCGGTGTTCACCCCTGCTTCGTCGGTGCCCTGCCCGTGCAGTGCGCTGCCATGAATATGACCAATATCAATGTGCAGCTTCTGACCATCGAAGCCGCCGCAACCAAAAAGAAGGAGCATATTTATCAGGCTGCTATGCTGGATCCCCACACAGCCAGCGAGCTGGACATCGATACCATCAAGAAGATGGTGGACGATCTGATCGAAGCCCACGGCAATTATTTGCCCAAATACTGCTAATCAAAAAGGGAGAGCCGGTGGCTCTCCCTTTTGCTTTTCTCCTTTTCTGCGCCGCCCGCAAAGGCCCCCTTGCCTAAAGGGGGCTGGCACCGAAGGTGACTGGGGGATACTGATGCCGCAAAGCGGCATATCGTCCTGCGGACGATTATCCCTCCACCGCTTATGCGGTCCCCCTCCCTCTAGGCGAGGGAGGCTTTTGCGCCTACGATCCTTTTACAAATTACACTGTTCGTATCTGTAAACGGGAGAAGATTATACTGTCCTTTCAAAAACAAAAAACAACACTATTATATTTACAGAGGATCTTTCGCCTCCCCTGCATTCGCTAAATTCCGGTTTATCGAGCTGACGCTCGATAATAATTGAAAATGGAAAATGGAAAATTGAAAATGATTGTGTCGGCTACGCCGACGATTTAAATTATTTTCCGAAGGAAAATACAACAATTTTCAACTTTCAACTTTCAATTTTCAATTC
>JAFSFK010000117.1 GCA_017435245.1 Oscillospiraceae bacterium
AGCTGTCAAAAATCTTTGATTTTTGACTGAGGGATTTGCAGCAATCGGCATCAGTATACGATACTTTTCGGCGAATTCGTACAGTATCCCCCCGACCCGGCTGTTGCCGGGCCACCCCCCTTTAGGCAAGGGGGGCGTTGGTTTGTACGCCTAATCTTCTGCTCACTAAACCGGAATTTACAGCCCTGAGGGGCAGTAAAATGGCGGTGGGATCTCCACCGCCATTGCTCATTCTTCTTCCAGGCTCTTGCCCTGGTCTTTATAATCGCTGTCCAGGGGGCTTTCCCGATGGGCTTCATTCTGGTATCTGCCAACCACCTTGGATGCCAGCTCCACAGGCAGCAATGTGCCCGCACCGGCCACACAGCCGCCGGGACAGGCCATACCCTCCAGAAGATAGCCGTCATACTTCCCGGCCTTGGCCAGGGTCATCAGCTTTCGGCACTCCCGCAGTCCCTCTGCCCGGGCTGTCTTGACTTCCACCCCGGGATGAGTCTGATGGATGATATTCTCTACCGCACCCGCAACACCGCCGGATACCGCAAAGCCACGGCCTGCAGCCGTACCCTCATTGAGAACATCGCTGTCCTCCAGAGTCTCAAAGTCGATCTCCTTTGCCTGGAACATACCCATGAGTTCCTCGAAGGTCAGGACAAAATCCACATCGGAGCGAATATCCTCCCGGATAGCCTCCAGCTTCTTGGCGGCGCAGGGTCCCACGAAGACCACCTTACAGCCGGGATACTGCTTCTTCATCAGCCGGGCAGTAAACACCATGGGAGTCAGGGTCATGGAGATATTTTTAGACTGTGCCGGGAACAGCTTATGGACCATAGAATGCCAGGCCGGGCAGCAGGAGGTGGCCATAAAGGGCTGCTCCGCCGGAACCTTTTCCATAAAGTCCTTGGCTTCCTCAATGGTACACATATCCGCACCCACTGCCACCTCAACGACCCGGACAAAGCCCAGCTGCTTCATAGCGGTGACGAACTTGCCGGGAGTGGAATGCTTGCCGAACTGGCCCACAAAAGCAGGAGCCACGATGGCGATGACCTTATCTCCCTTCAGAATGGACTGGATCACCTGGAAGATCTGGCCCTTATCCACGATGGCACCAAAGGGGCAGCTCACCAGACACTGACCGCAGGCTACGCACTTATCCTGATCGATGGAAGCTCTGCCGTGCTCATCAGAACCGATGGCATCCATACCGCAGGCAGCGGCGCAGGGCCGCTCCAAATGCACAATGGCATTGTAGGGACAAGCCTTGGCGCACTTGCCACAACGGATGCACTTATCCAGATCGATATAAGACCGGTTGTTCCGGAAGGAAATGGCATCCTTGGGGCAGACCTTCTGGCAGGATGCGGCCAGACAGTTCTGACAGTAATTGCTGACCTTGTACTGGTCGGTAGGACAGGCGTGACAGGCATAGGGGATGATGTTGATCAGCGGCGGTTCATAGTACTGTTCTGCCACCGCTGCCGCATCCATACCCTCGGTCATCAATGTGCGGGTCTGGATGGGGCGGATGGACAGACCCATCGCCAAACGTACCCGTTCACCGGCAATGGCCCGCTCCAGAAACACGGATTCTCTGTGCAGGGGCTGGTCGCCGGGGACGATGATATAGGGCAAGTCCTCCGCATGGGAATAGTCACCGCCGGCATAGGCCATTCTGGCCACCTCGGTGAACACATTTTTACGGATATCTGTGATCAAAGATGGGATTCCTCTCATCTCGGTTCCTCCTGTTACATTGGCATATTCTTGTTTTTCATTATACCAACATCAAAAAAATAGTCAAGTAATTCCGATATTTCCCCATTTTTCCGCAAAAATACAATTCAGAGTCTGAAAAAGGATTGAAAATTTTCTATTTCTTTGCTATAATGTTTATAACTATGCAATTTGCTGTTTTCAACAGATCATATAGAGGATCAACTGCTATGAAACAAAATACAAAAAAGAAAATTTCAAAATCAAAGAGTCTGCTGCACACTCTGGAATGTGCCATTGAGGTGATCGGTCTTACCCTTTTGTACCACGCCATCTGGCGCAGCGGCTACCCCGACGGATTGTTCCCCGCATTCTATTTCCGGGGCAGATACGTTCTGATGGGCGTGTATGCGATGCTGCTTATGTTCTTTGTGATGAATGCAGACGGCTTCTCCTTCGGTCAGCGCAAGCGTACCGATCTGGCACTGGGACAGGTCACCTCTCTGTTTCTGGTGAATTTTATCACCTACTTCCAGCTGTGTCTGATCGCCAACCAGATGATCTCTCCTTGGCCTATCATCACATTGTTTGTCATCGACAGCGTCATTGCTCTGATCCTGGTGTTCCTCTATGCCGGTCTGCATCATGTGCTCTACGCTCCCCATAAAATGGTGATGATCTACGGCAGCGAAAACGCAGTTTCCCTGAAGCTGAAAATGGACGCCCGCCGGGATAAGTACCGCATCGAAAAGCTCCTGTCTACCGAGCTTGGCTACGAGGCCCTCTGCCAGCAGATCGTAGACTATGACGCCGTGGTCATCAACGACATTCCGCCCAAGCTGCGCAACGACCTGCTGAAGTTCTGCTACGAGCAGCAATTGCGGGTTTATCTGGTGCCCAAGATCACCGATGTGATCATCCGGGGTGCCCGGGATGTGACCCTGTTCGATACCCCTCTGGTGCGGATCCTGAGCTGCGGTCCCACCTTGATGCAGCGGATCATTAAACGGGCAATGGATCTGGCGCTCAGTGCGCTGGCACTGGTGCTGACCTCTCCCGTACTGCTGGGTGTGGCAATCGCCATCAAGCTGGAGGACGGCGGTCCTGTGTTCTACAAGCAAAAGCGACTGACCCTGAACGATAAGGAATTCAATATTTTGAAATTCCGCAGTATGATCGTGGATGCGGAAAAGCTTACCGGTGAGGTCCTGGCAAACGAGAATGACCCCCGGATCACCAAGGTGGGTAAATTTATCCGTGCCACCCGGCTGGACGAGCTGCCCCAGATCATCAATATTTTCCTGGGTGATATGAGCATCGTCGGTCCCCGCCCGGAACGTAAGAGCTTCATTGACGAATTCTGTAAGGAAATGCCGGAATTCTCTTACCGCACCCGGGTCAAGGGCGGTCTGACCGGCTATGCGCAGGTCTACGGCAAATACAACACCACCCCCTATGACAAGCTGCGTTTTGATCTGATGTACATTGAAAACTACTCCATTCTGCTGGACCTGAAGCTGATGATCCTGACACTGCGGATCATCTTCAGTAAGGAGAGCACCGAGGGCATCGATATTGCTGAAAGAAACGAGCGGCGCAAGGAAGCGCTGCTGAAACAGCTGCAGCAGGATTCCTCTGAGGAATCCCCCTTTGTGGAAATGAAGTGAGGAAATTTGAATGACCGACTCTCTGGTATCCATAATCACCCCTTGCTACAACGGTGAAAAATACATCGCCCAGACCATCCGTTCTGTTCTGGAGCAGACCTATGAGAACTGGGAAATGCTCATCGTGGATGACGGTTCCTCCGACGGTTCTGCGGACATTATCCGCAGCTTTTCGGAGGCAGACCCCCGGATCCGGCTGCTGCAGCAGGAAAATACCGGCTCTGCCGCTGCCCGCAATGCCGGCATCCGTGCTGCCCGGGGACGTTATCTGGCACTGTTGGATGCCGATGACCTGTGGGAACCGGAGTTTTTAAGCCGGCAGCTGGAATTTATGGCCAGCCATAACGCTCTGTGTGTGTGCTGCGCCTACCGCTGCATCAACGAATCCGGCGAAGATGCCCACCCTCCTGTGGTCCCCAAGGAAGTGATCACCGCAAAGGATATGCTGGTGCGCAACCACATCGGCTGTCTTACCGGTCTGTACGATACCAGCCGCTACGGCAAGGTGTATCTGGACGAATCCCTGAAAAGCATCCGGGATGACTACGCATTCTGGCTGGCCATCATCCAAAAGGATGGCATCGCCTACGGCAATCCCCAGTGTCTTGCCCGTTACCGGGTGCTGGAAACCTCCACCACCGGCAATAAACGAAAGCTCATCGCAAAGCAGTACGATTTTTATCGCAATTACCTAAAACTGAGCGTCCCCAAAAGCTTCCTCAATCTGATGCGTTGGGGCATTGCAGGACTAAAAAAATATAAGAGGCTTTGATATGAAATTTTCCGTAATCGTCCCTGTCTACCGCACAGGGGAGTACCTGGACCAATGTGTTCGGTCCGTACTGAGCCAATCCTGCCGGGATCTGGAGCTGATCCTGGTGGATGACTGTTCCCCGGATCACTGCGGCAGACTATGTGACGAGTACGCAGCCACAGACCCCCGGGTTCGGGTCATCCATAAACCGGTCAACGAAGGCTTGGGCTTTGCCCGCAACACCGGTCTGGAGGCCGCCCAGGGGGATTTTATTTTGTTTCTGGACTCGGACGACTGGCTCCGCTGCGAAGCGCTCAGCCGGTGTGACGCCCTGACAGATGCGGACATCCTGGTCTTTGGCACCAGCTTTGTTTACGAAAAAAACGGAAAGGAAGAGATACGCTGCCCGGAAGCCGTCACAGCGGATACCGAAAAAGAAAAGGCGGATGCTTTTGCGATGCTCACCCGGGCACGGATCTTCCAGTTTGCCTGGAACAAGCTCTACCGCAGGGAATTCTTACTGCAGTCCGGCGTTCTGTTTGAAAAAACACCGCTGATCGAGGACTTCCTCTTTAATATTGCCCTGCTTCCCAAAGCACAAAGCATTCGCTGTATATCCGACCCGCTGCATTTCTACCGCAAGCCTACCCACGAGACCCTGGCAAGCAAATACAGCCCGGAATTCTTTGCGCTGAGCAAGCGCAAGTATCTGCTGGAGGCCCAGCTTCTCACCGACGCCGGCGCACCGGAACACCTGCCGTTGGTATATGAAGGTTATCTCAAGCACCTGCTCTCTGCCGGCATCCGCAACACCGGACTTCCCCGGCAGGTACGGCGGCAGCAGATGTTGGAAATGCTGGATGATCCCGTGACCTTGGCCGTTGTAAGACTGTATCCGCCACGAGGAACAGTTTTTCGCCTTCTGACCCGCTGGGTCCGGCTGCGGCGGACCGGACTGCTGCTTGCCCTGTGCCGAGCCCTGTCCATTTTTAAGCATATATAAATTCCGGTTTGGCGAGCAGAAGGTTAGGCGTAGGATCCGAAGCCCCCCTTGCCTAAAGGGGGGTGGCAGCGCATAGCGCTGACGGGGGGATACTGTACGAATTTGCATAAAACCATCGTATACTGATACCGATTACTGCGAATCCCCCAGTC